>NZ_JBALPC010000079.1:0-841 GCF_036965225.1 Bacillus sp. JJ1474
CCTTTACCTTTTCAAGCTCCATATTTAATTGGATTGTATTTATGACATCCTCTGAATCAGATTTCAGTACATCAATCAATGATATCTCATTTCCTTCTTTATCTTGCCCAATGGGATCATGGAGAGAGACATCTTTTTTTGTCTTTTTTAAAGCCCGCAAATGCATCAAGATTTCATTCTCTATACACCGCGCCGCATAAGTGGCAAGCTTCGTGCCTTTCCCCTCTGAATAGCTTTCTATGGCTTTAATTAACCCGATTGTACCAATAGAGATTAAATCCTCAGAATCTTCCCCAGTATTTTCAAATTTTTTGACAATATGAGCTACGAGCCTTAAATTATGCTCGATTAGCATGTTTCGAGCATGTGTGTCGCCAGCAGCCATCAACCGCAAATACTTTTTTTCATCAGCAGCCGATAGCGGTTGAGGAAAAGCATTATTTTTTACATATGAAACGAGAAACACAATCTCTTTCACTAAATAGCCAAGCGCTGTTAATATTCCAGACATTATTTCCACCCCCGCTTTCAAACACTTTAGCCTTAACTAATTCCTATGTGCAAAAAGAGTTGTTTTTGTCTGTCCACCTCATTTATTTTCCTCAGAAATATTTCCCACAGTCTTTTTCGAAGCTCTCATTCTATTCAAACGTGATTCTTGTAAATAGCCCAATTTTTTCTTTGCCTATTTACACCTAATATAGTAAAAACAGGCGTTTTCAATAGTACATTGTCCTCCCATGATACATATATATGCAGTGAATAAGCTTATAAATCCTAAGGAGGAGTAGCAATGAGTAAGGACATGATGGAGTCTTTAGTAAATAAAGTCATTAAAATA
>NZ_JBALPC010000079.1:901-3451 GCF_036965225.1 Bacillus sp. JJ1474
AAAGATGACTACCTAATTTTATTGAGTGAAAACGATGGAGTTGTATACTTCAAGAATCAGCACATTAAAAGTTTAACCGAAGGCTCAAATAACGGAAAAAATGGCAATAACGGACAAAACTACAGCCTGGATCAAATTAATTCTTTAGACTACGTTGCTCCAGATACTTTTGAAGAGCTATTAGAAGACTTGAGGTATCAATGGGTAACCATTAATCGAGGGGGACCAGAAAAAGTAGAAGGCATGCTTCATGATACGAACGGAGAGTTTGTCGCTCTTTTCTGCAATGAAGAACTGCTTCGTCTATCTATGTATCATATTCGAAGCATTAGCTACGGTGTAAAGGTTGAAGAAGAAGAAAATGACAATGATGAAAGCTAGGTAAACCTGCTTGCATCCTTATAACTTAAAAGCATCAAAAAAACAAATAAAAAGGAGCTCATAGAAATGGAATTCGGTCACTATTTATCTTCATTAGTTGGGAAAGACATTAATATCTTGTTAAGCGATGGAAATTCAATCGAAGGTGTTTTAGCAGCAATAAAAAGCGATTATTTTGTAGTCGAGACGGATAACAATATTATTTACCATAATATTAAAAATATGAAGGGATTTACTAGGAGTACAAAAAACTCAAAGAATTCAAAAAACCAAAAGAACAAGAAATCAAAAACAACATTTGTAACTGATTATTCCTCTGAAGGGATGACATTAAGAGAGGTTCTCGAAGATCACCACTCAAAATGGGTTTCCATTGACACCGACGGCAATCAAAACAACAACAACAACAACAACAACAAGCAAGGGTATACAGGCTTTCTTGCTGAGATTGGAGATGACTATATCATCTTAGTCGGAAAAGACGCACAGGTTTTTTTAAATATTTCTCATATAAACACTATTGTAAAAGCTAACGAGTCTAATATGCAATCCAATAATAACAGCCAAAATTCTAATGACAACTATGATAGTGGAATGAGTGTTATGCAATTTGAATCAATTTTTGGCGGATCACGCAGCTAAGAATGAACGAGCTAATTAATTATTCCTGCTATGAAAAAGAAAGGAGGGAAAATAGTTGAAAAGCATTTTAAAAAAATTAATGGGTGAAAAAGTCAAATTACAGCTTCCTGGAAAAAAGGTCATTGCAGGAATGGTAATCGAAATAGGGAGCGATGTATTGGTTTTGTTCGATGGGAAGGATTACCTATACCTTCCCATCGTTCATATTCAAAATATTACGAAATTGGAACCTAAAGAAGATGATATTACACCTCCAACCGCAACACCGAATATTGAGCATGATGAAGAACTTTCTTTAAGAAAAGTACTCACACTTGGAAAAGGTATGTTTACTGAAATTTACATTACAGGCAATCAGCCAATCCCAGGCTTTATTTCAAGCATCATGAATAATTATTTTGTCTTCTATTCACCTGTATATAAAACAATGCTCATTTCTCTTAATCATTTGAAATGGCTGATCCCTTATACAGCCAATCAAAGACCATACAGTTTGACAAATCAGCAGCTGCCTTTACAGCCACTCAATATTTCACTAGCAAGAACGTTGGAGGTCCAGATCGAAAAAATGGTCGATGAGCTAGTTATCCTTAATATAGGTGAAAACTCCGACTTTATAGGCAAATTAAATAAATTACAAAATAATTTTATTGAGCTCATTACTGCGAGAGAGGAACTCATCTATTTAAATATGCATCATATCAAAACCATTCACTTTACCAATATTTAACAAGCTGCTGAAAAACAGCTTTATCCGCTCTTAAAAGTTCCCCCTAAAAAGATAAAAAAGGATTAACCATCATGCGGTTAATCCTTTTAAGTGTTTATTCAATTCCTACTGCTTCGACACTTACTTCGGAAAAAATAATGCAGCCAATTACAGAGCAAAGAACTGCTGCCATCACAATCGTGAACATGCGTTTGCCCCCCTTTTGAGAACCCTTATTTAATATTAAATTAACACATTTGCGGCCTGTTCGTTTAGGTTAGGTGTGAACATTTTGTTAAATAAGAAAATCGGGAAGACATGTTATTTGCTCTGGCGTTTCTTTTTTCGTAATGAAAGCGTTAATAGAAGAACATGTAAAGCCAAGGCTATCTCCTCCTAACTTAAAGCTAGGTGGTATCATTCTCCACCCATAAAATTGCTTGCCGTCCTTGCATAAGAAAAATCATTTTCATTACCACCTTTCTCTCCAATATTTTTATTATTAATTAAAATGGGCGATACAAAGTATATTGACGATCACGATTTTCTTCTTGAATTTTGTGAATCATCTCGTTATGCATAATTTCTTCAACTGATTGTTTACGTTTTTTAATTGTGATTGTTAGAAAAAAGATATTTAGTGTCATATATTTCCACCCCCTTGACACAAAAAGGCCGCAAAGAGAAATTCCCTGCGGCAAAAAGGCATAAAAAAGCCACAAGGAAACGATTCTCCCTGCGGCTTGGATGTGTATTGTTAAAATAAATTAAGCAATCCATTCCTTGTAGGTCGAATTCGTAAAGTATAAAATTTGAAG
>NZ_JBALPC010000079.1:3501-33270 GCF_036965225.1 Bacillus sp. JJ1474
TATTCGACCTCCTTTTAGGAATTTTTTTACTTACAAAGGTAATTATATCCATATATGTGGAGTTTGTAAACCTTTTTATTTCATAAATTTGAAAATAATATTAAAATAGGCTGCTAACAATGAATATCTTCTATTTCAGAGCCCTAACGATTTTCATGACAAGATCTGCGGAGTGTAAAGCCGCTTTATTTAAATACTGCTCAAAGGATACATCTGATTCCTTACCAGCAATATCTGATAAAGACCTTATAATCACAAACGGTATTTCAAATTGATATGAAACTTGAGCAATAGCCGCAGCCTCCATTTCTACTGCCTGTAGATTGGAAAACTTTCCGCGAATATACTCAACTCTAACGGGATCATTCATAAATGAATCTCCAGTTGCGATTAATCCTCTTACCACTTGAATATCCTTAATTTCTTGAGCACATTCCTCTGCAATTTGTACTAATTTACTATCAGCTTCAAATGCTGCGGGAAGCTGAGGCACTTGCCCATATTCGTAACCAAAAGCAGTAACATCTACGTCATGATGCCTTACCTCTGAAGATATAACGACATCCCCAACATTTAAATCAGGGTTCAAACCCCCAGCAGATCCGGTATTAATGATATAGTCAGGAGTAAACCTTTCTAGAAGTATAGCTGTTGATAATGCTGCATTTACTTTACCAATTCCGGAACGAAGAAGAATTACTTCAACGCCATCCAGCATTCCAGTTGTGTATTCACATCCAGCAATGACTATCTGGCTTTTATCCTCTATTTTTTCACGCAATAATGTAACTTCTTCTTCCATTGCTCCAATAATACCAATTTTCATTTCCTCTTAGACCTCTTTCTTGTGTTTGTTTATCATCATGCATGTTCCCAATTTACCATTCTCATTTAATCCAATCAACTGAAATCTCATACTGACTTCCTCTATCTAATTTTCTAGGTTAAAATAAATTACAAATGAATGATAAAAAAGGAGGTCATATAGATGAACTTTAAGCTTGATTTAATTGAAGATAAAATCGAATTTTTCGAAGCCCATGACTTAAAATCGCTTGAAAAGAAAATCAGCATTCAGATTGAGCATAATAAAGCCATTCTGCTTCATGTACATCATGTATCACACCAGATGAATATGGACGAAAACGGAAAAACATTTTATTCAGCAGTCGTTCATTTTAAAGCAAAAAAATGAGGAAGGCTCATTGCCCCCTCATTTAATTAAATTTATTAGTTTTCTATTTTATCAAGTTCTTCCACTTTTTCAGGTTTCCAGCCTTGGCCTTCAACCCATTGAATATAAACCCGATACTTTTTTTGTTGGTCTTTTGATGAAATAGTGCCAACCGATTTATTATGTCCATTATTCCCTAAAAACCAAACCGTCATATTATCCTGTTCTACCGCTGTAGCATATGATAAAGCTTGCAGCATTTCTGCCCAATCAACTGAATCAGCATCATAAACAGATGTGTGTTCACCTGATTGAGATGTTCCAATTGGCTGCCAGCTAGGATTTACAATCGTCTTTTTTACATTTTCTTCTTCGCCACCAGTAGTAACAACCGCTTCCTCTTCATTTGCAGGAGCAATTTCCTTTTTCTCAGGCTGGCTATCAGACTCTTTATCCGTATCAACTGTCTCTTCTTCTAGTTTAGATGAATCTCCTTGAGACGAATTTTTTTCACCTTTAACGGGGGTTTCGTCTTCTGAGTCAGCAGGATTATCTTCCGGTGATTGATTTTCCTTACCTGAATCTGTCACCTTATTTCCTGACTGCTTTTCAGCCGTTTCTTCAGCGCTTCCCCCTAGAAAAATCGTTGCGGATACGACAATAATTAATAAAATAACGAAGCCAATTAACAAATTTAAGATTAAATTTGTTTTCCTTCTTTTTCCCCGGATATTTGAGCGGGATTCCCGGCTAGGTGAGCTATATTTTCCTTTCAAAAAATCTCCTCCCCATTTGCTTTTCTTCGTTTCATATCAATTGAGTGAAGCAAAGCATAAAAAAATTACATTAACATTCAACCATGAAAACCACTGCTTTGTCCATATATGTGTACTAAACAATGCCTGATTGTTGTCTTTACCTCTTAAAGAGACGGATTAAGGTAAAGGAAAGTTTCACTTTACCATAAATCAATTGATTAAAACAGAGACTAATCATTTATTTTTTTATTTTATCATAGTCATAGATCTCTTTCACGATGTCTGCGAATAATGCATTGGCACCACCAGTATCTGCAGTCACGCCTAAATTAACTGTCACAAGGGCATATTTAGGCTTATTGTAAGGAAAATAGCCGGCAAACCACTTATTATAAAGAGGCTTATCACCATCAATTCTGCCGGTCTCACCGGTACCCGATTTCCCCGCTACCTCGTATGGAAGATTTTGAAACCATCTTCCGGTACCGTTCTCATTCACGACAACTTCCCTCAGGAGCTTTTGCAGTTTCATGGCTGTATAAGGGGAGATTGTCTCTCCATCTAGTTTTTGTTTCTTAAAATCTAATAAAGATGTTTGATTCTTATATTCAACCTTTGATGCTACCCTCACCATTTCTTTTCCACCGCCTCTTGCAATCGTTGCCATCATATTTGCAACGGCTAGAGGTGTTCCTCTCACCTCATGCTGTCCTATACCTGTGAGACCAACATAATTTATATCCTTCTTCTCATCCTCAGTAAGGAATATTCTACCTTTGTCTTCCTCCTGCAGCTGTTTGAAGTCATGGAAATGATAAATATCTCCAGTCCATCCTACAGAACCTGTTAAGCTTAGTTTTTTTGCATAGTCTTCAATGATATTTGGATCAATATCCTTTAATTCCTTTGCTAAAGTTGCAAACGTATTATTACAGCTTCTTGCAAAGCTATTAGTAAAATCAAGCATGCCGTATTCAAATTGCAAATCTGGCTCTCCGTTAATTTTTTTGCTGCAGTCAAAAGTTCTAGTGTGTTTGGTAAGATCATGATCGATGGCAGCTGCTGCAATAACTGTCTTAAATACAGAACCCATAATCTGCTGTTTGAGGATTGCATTTTCTGCTCCGCCAGCTGATTGATTGAAGGGGTCTTTTCGATTAAGCGATGGCCTTGAGACCATAGCCGCAACCGAGTTTGAATCAATATCCAACAGGATCATACCACCTTTTTTTACCCCATGCTGATCTGCAAGCTTTTCAGCCATAGCCTGTAAATTTGGATCGATTGTTGTCCTTATATTTACCGGGTAAAATGGATTCGCCGGTTCAACATATTTAACGTTAATTCCAAATAGAGGGCCACCAGTCGCATCAACATGAAAAACAAGCTTGGATTTCCCGTCTGGCAATAGAAATTCATCGAAGCTTTTTTCCATTCCTGTTAAGCCAATCATAGTAGTTGAAGAAAGCTCTTTGTCTGGATAACGCTTTCGCAATAATTCTTCATTCTCACCAGTGATTCCAATTAAATGTTCTGCAGGATTATCCGTTAAATGGTATTTCTTCTCCACTGCAAATACACCAGGAATTTTTAAGCTATTTATTTTTTCCATTTGGTCCTCTGTTAAAAGGATTGGCTTTGGATCTCCATACGCAAAGGGTACCTTTGCCTTTTCCACTGCATAGCGGAGGCCATATTCAGATACACCCATAATTTCAGCAACCTTCTCCAATTCCCAATCCATTTTTTTTAAAAAGGGAAACAAAATGAGGACTGGTTGACTTTTATGTGTAATGGGGCTTCCGTCCTTGTAGAGAAAATTTCCCCTTCCTGTGTCAAGCACCATTTCCTGTGACCGCTGACTTACACTTGCTTCAAGCAGATTGATTTGCCTTTTTGTGAAATTTTCTGTCGACACCAATTGTAACTGGATTAATCTGCCGAGCAAAACAGAAAACATCAGTAAACAAATACAAAGCCACCCTATCGCTCTTCTTCTCCACATAATAAAACACCTCGTCAAAAGTTTTGACGAGGTTTCTTCTTTTCAAACTATTTTTTTACTTAATTGATACAATTCGTACATCCATGTCTCCACCAGGAGTTTGTACTTTCACTTCATCTCCAACCTTTTTCCCGAGCAGACTTTTGGCAATTGGAGAATCATTTGAGATTTTACCATCAAATGGGTCTGCCTCAGCACTGCCGACAATTGTATACGTTTCTTCCTCACCATCTGGAAGCTCAATAAATGTAACTGAGCTGCCCAATGACACGGCATCTGCGGTCATTTCACTTTCAGAAATGATCTTTGCATTACGAATCATATTTTCAATCGTTGTAATTCGACCTTCAACGAAAGCTTGCTCTTCTTTCGCTGAATCATATTCAGAGTTCTCAGATAAATCTCCGAAGCTGCGTGCTATTTTAATGCGTTCAACAACCTCTTTACGCTTAACAGATTTCAAATACTCCAATTCCTGTTCAAGCTTTTCTTTTCCAGCTTGTGTCATAGGGAAAACCTTTTCAATTGCCAAAACCTTCACTCCTTCAATTTTTCACAACCCTTGTAGAATTGTGTTCTTTCTGTATTTTATGTAAGCACCCATGCCAATTTCTTGGCTTAAGGTGCATTTTTGCAAGATACTGCTGTGCAATGTACTTGTATAAATGGCTTTGCAGCCTATCTTGCTAATTAATATAGGAGCGCGACCTTTTTAGGGCGCGCACAGGTTTGTCCATTAAAGGGACCTTATTTTATTTTCTATGCTATTGTGTCACAAAAAAGACTTTTGTTCAAGAATTGTTTGAATTTTTGTTACCATTAAATCAATAGCGACATGATTATGTCCGCCCTCAGGAATGATAATATCCGCGTAACGTTTTGTCGGCTCAATAAATTGATTATGCATCGGCCTGACAACGTTGATATATTGATCAATGACTGAATCCATTGTTCGTCCGCGTTCTTTAATATCTCTGAACAAACGGCGGATTATACGTAAATCAGCATCCGTATCGACAAAAAGTTTAATATCCATTAAATTCCTCAGCCGCTCATCTTCTAAAACAAGAATGCCTTCTAGAATAATAACATCCTTAGGCTCTACTTCAATAATCATTTCAGATCTGCTATGAATGGCATAATCGTAAACAGGCTTTTGAATGGACTCATATTGCAATAGTCTTTCAATATGCTCGATCAGTAAATCATTATCAAACGCAAGCGGGTGATCATAATTTGTTTTTAGACGTTCTTCAAAAGGTAAATGTGCTTGGTCTTTATAATAATAATCCTGTTCCAGCATTAAGATAGAGTGTCCATGAAAGCGGTCATAAATAGATTTTGCTACACTTGTTTTTCCGGAGCCAGAGCCGCCGGCAACACCGATAACAACTGGTTTGCGAGTCATGGTGATTAAATCTCCTTTCGCATCATGTTGTGAGGGTAAACCGGCTTATTTAGCTTAAACTGCACAATTTGCATCGGATGACGGGCAGCATCAAGCTCATTTCCTTTTTCATCCCAAACTTTATCGATCACATGAGTGAAACTTTCAATTTCAGGACCAAAAAACTCGACTTCTTGGCCTGGCTTGAAATGATTACGCTGCTGCAATGTAACGATTTGCGTCTCAGGATTATAGTCTAAAACTAAGCCAACGAAATCAGAATTCGTCTTTTTGCTATGATTTCCAAACATTTGCTCCTTATACCCAGGAACTCCCTCAAAAAATGCTGGAGCGGTTTCACGATTTGCACACTTAGCCAGTTCATCAAGCCATTCCTGCTTAATTTTGAAGTTTTCAGGGTCGGCACAATACGCATCTATTACTTTACGGTATACACTTACGACAGTAGCCACGTAATGAATAGATTTCATCCGTCCTTCAACTTTCAAGCTGTCGATACCAAGCTCGATCATTTGGGGAATGGATTGAATTAAATTTAAATCCTTTGGACTCATCGCAAAAGGGGCATCGCCTTCATTAAAGAATGAAACTTCATTTTCGCCTTCCAATTTATACAGATCATAGTCCCAGCGGCATGATTGGCAGCATCCTCCACGGTTTGAATCACGAGCTGTCATATGATTGCTTAGTGTGCATCGGCCTGAATAAGCAATACACATAGCGCCATGGACAAAGGTCTCAATCTCGATGTCTACCTTTTCCTTCATTTCACGAATTTCTTCCGCACTCGTTTCACGGGCAAGAACGACACGCTCTAATCCTTCTTCTTTCCAGAACTGAACAGCCTTCCAGTTCGATAAGGATTGCTGAGTACTTAAGTGAACTTCAATTTCCGGTGCAACTCTGCGGCACGTTTCAATAATGAGAGGGTCCGCCACTATAATCCCTGCAACTCCGGCTTCACTTAAGCCTTTCATATAATCTTCCAGTCCATCGATATTCTCATTATGTGCGAAAATATTCGTTGTCACATAAATTTTCGCTCCATATTTTTTTGCGAATTCAACGCCTTCCTTCATCTCTTCAAATGTAAAATTATCTGCATTTGAACGTAAGCCGTATTCCTGTCCGCCGATAAATACTGCATCAGCGCCATAATGAACGGCAATTTTAAGTTTTTCTAAGTTACCAGCTGGTGCGAGCAATTCAGGTTTTTTCACAATCACCCGTTTGCCATTCACCATCTCTGAAATTTTATCTTCCACCGCTGCCATTATACAGCTCCCCTTTCAAGTTTAATCAATTGCGCCTTGGCGTATTTGCGCCCTATACTCACGAGCTTGCTCGAAAAGTTTCATTTGAAAAATCGAGGCATCCGCAGGAGGCCTTAACTTTATTCAGCAAGGATTCGCCCCGCTGAATAAGTTACTCTTATTGCATTTATTCGCCACTTTAGGAAGTAGTAAACACCTGCTAAATAAAGTTTTAATATACCGTTTCCTTAAAGAAAAACCCTGTATCTAATGGACGATTAGCAGGCTGAATTTCTTCAATGGCATTTAATAGATCATCTTTAATATCATCGTATTGATCAGCATCTTCCACACATAGATCAATAGCTTTTCTATATAGCTTTGTTACTTCAAGAATATATTCTGAACTCTTCAGGATGCCATCGATTTTAAAAGAATCTACCCCTGCCTCAATCATTTCTTGCAGCTCTTCGATTATACAGATATCATTTGGACTCATAATATGTGTGCCATTTTCATCCTCGAAAATAGGGTATTTATTTTCCCGTTCCTTATCATGAAGAAACATATTATGCTCCTGTTTACGGTTTTCAATTTGCATTACTTTTCCTTGGTACTCATAATAATTGCCAAGGAGAGAACGCTTTGAATGGAACATGGCTGTCATGCCATGTACTTGTACTTCAATCTCTACCTCAGCATGCTCCTTAATTTCAATGATGGCGTCCATGTTTATTTCTCGGGCCAAAACAGCACGTTTCGATCCCTTTCTGCCCCAATAATTACATGTATACCAGTTAGTGCCTGTTGTTTCAGTGCTCCAGTGCAGCTTCATATTTGGCGCTGCTTCTCTTGCAGCCATGAGGACTGCTGGATCTCCAAAAAGAATCGCATCAGCCTTCGCATCCTGTAAAAACTTTATATATTCAGGAAGTTCGTCCACTTTTTCATTATGAAAAAGTGCATTCATCGCTACATAAACTTTTTTTCCTTTTTCATGGGCAAGCTCAATGGCTTTCCTTACATCATCTTTTAAAAATTCACCAGCCAAGCGTAATCCATAGCGCTGCTCTCCAATTACAAAAGCATCTGCCCCCGCCTCAGCCAAAGGGATAATATCTTCCACACTTTTCGGTGTGACTAATAATTCCGGCCTTTCCATCATCTCTCACCTCATTTTAGTAATTGCAACCCCATCGCCTACTGGCAGAATGACCGTATAGTATTCAGGATGATTCATTAACCATATGTTAAAGTCATTAATTTTCTTTACTAGAGATCGAATACGTTTATTCTCAATTTCGGTCTCACAAACAAGCCCTTTAAATAGAACATTGTCTGTTATAATCATCCCATCTTTACTTAAATACGGAGAGTATATTTCAAAAAACTTCCTATATTGCCCCTTTGCCGCATCAATGAAAATTGCATCAAATGGTCCATGCTCTTTAATGATCGATTCCACTTCAAGAGCATCACCTTTAACCAAGTGGATCTGAGTTTCTTTTCCTGCCTCTAGTATATATTTCTCCGCAAGCAGGTACCGCTCAGCATCTCTTTCAATCGTAACAATTTCACAGGAAGGCAATGCATAAGCCATTCGAAGAGCTGAGTAGCCTATGGCTGTACCGACTTCCAAAATCGACTTTGGCTTTTGGATGCGAAGAAGCTGCAGTAATGCCTCAATTCCGGCTAGTTCCATAATTGGAACTTCATTTTCTTTCGCATACTGCTCCATTTCTTCTAAAAGCTTAGGCCTTGCAGGAATAATTCCTTCTATATATGCATGCAGCTTATCGGCTTTCAAGCTGCCATCACCTCAATGTAAAAGTTTTGCTCTATTAACAGAAAAAAATAGCGTTCACAACCATTAAGGATTTACCGGCTATTTACCCAAATCCTTCTTAGCTGTGATTTACGCTACTTTAGAGCCTATTAAAACACTTGTACTATTTTAACATAAATGATAAGGGAAAGCTAATATTCATGTTTTTCCAAGTAAATGAGAGAGGCGCCCTGTTCGGGCGCGTAAAATTATTTATTCGTAATATGCTGTGCCTTTTTCCTATTATGCTCATCTAATGTTTTCGAAAACAGCACTTCTCCAGTCGAAGTTGCCAGGAAATATAAGAAATCTGATTCGGCTGGTGCTAATGCTGCCTCAATTGAAATGACGCCAGCATTTGCAATTGGTCCTGGCGTTAGCCCCGGATATTTATACGTATTATAAGGTGAATCTACCTCTAAATCCTTATATAGGACCCTATCCTTATGTTCACCTTGTGCATAAAGGACAGTTGGATCTGTTTGCAATGGCATTCCTGTTTCCATTCTGTTGTAGAAGACACTTGCAATTTGATTTCTATCTACTTTTTCAGTAGCCTCTTCCTCAATTAAAGACGCCATTGTCAATAATTGGTGGACAGAAAGATTTTGAGCTTCCATCTCCGAACGGTATTCCATTAATACAGAGGCTGTCTTATCAAGCATAACTCCAATAATTTCCTCTATAGTTGGATCTTCTTTATAAAAAGGATAGGTAGCTGGAAATAAATAACCCTCTAATGGATATATAATATCTGCATTTAATATATCATCCGTTAATACATCTGGATATTTAGCCATCATGGATTTAATAAAATCTTGGTCGTTTAGCTTTTGTAATACTTCATCAGCATTCCTATTTGTTTTCTCCGCTATAATACCTGCAATTTGTTTGAGCTGCTTTCCTTCAGGTATTGTCACTTTAAACACTACTTCTTCAACCACTTTTCCTGTTTTTAAACTTCCAATTATTTCAGGAATCGTCATAGATGGCTTTAAGCTATATTCACCGGCCATAAAACCAGTCTCGTTTTTTAATTTAACATAATACTTGAATACACGGGCATCCTTGATGATTCCATTGCTTTCAAGAATTTTACCGATGCTTGTTGTCGATGAGCCGATTGGAATTTCTAACTTCTTCTCTTTATTATTATCCGGGCTTACAGGTTCTAAGGCTGATTTTATATAAAAATACCCCCCGCCAGCAACTGCGCCAACCACTATCATTAAAATTATTGAGATGATAAAAACAATTTTTCTTACCAATTTCGCTTCGCTTTGGCGTTCAATCATTTTTTGACGGATGATATCCTTTTTCTCCTTTTTCTCTTCTTTCGTCATAGACATCCCCTCCTCCTGAGAAAGCGTAAACTAAATTAAATCACGTGATTCTTATACTCGGCTTATTATACTATATTTTCTTTTTATAGTCGCAATAAAATACATAAATCCAAATATACTTGTACAATTCGACCTTTTTCGTATGCAATTTAATGGCTGTCCCTTAGGCTTAGTCACAAATAAAAAAAGCTGGCCAATGGCCAGCCTTGCTTTTATTTACCTTCTTTTTCTTCTTCTTCAAGGAATGTATTAAGCATTTCCTCAATTAAATCCCACTCTTCGTCCGTTTCTATCGGCATTAATTCGCCGTCTTGATTATCCTCACTAGGGATAAAAGCTGAAGCGTGAATATCAATTTCTTCATCATCATTATCATCTGCACCAATTGGGTAGTAAAGGACGTAAGACTTTCCAAATTCCTCAGAATCAAATGTAAATAACACTTCACATAGCTGCTCGTTTCCTTCTTCATCTACTACAGTAATATTGTTTTCTCCATGGTTCATTCTGTTCACCTCATCGTATTTTGACTATCTATATAGCCTTGTAAAATCATGACGGCTGCCATTTTATCAATGACCTTTTTACGCTTTTTTCGGCTGACATCCGCCTCTAGAAGAACTCTTTCAGCTGCCATTGTTGTCAGTCGCTCGTCCCATAATACGACAGGCAAGCCAAATCGTTTTTCTAGTTCAGAAGCGTAAAATTGGCTTGCTTCTCCACGCGGACCGATCGTCCCATTCATATTCTTCGGCAAGCCGACAACAATTTTACTAACTTCATTCTCATTAATAATCTTACCAATCTGCTCGAAACCAAACTCATTTTTCTCTTCATTTATTTTTAAAGTTTCCAAGCCTTGAGCAGTCCAGCCTAGTGCATCACTAAGCGCAATGCCGACCGTTTTTGAGCCGACATCCAATCCCATTGTCCGCATATATTATCCCTTTCGCTGCTGTTTTAAATATGATTTGACTAACTCTTCAATGATTTCGTCACGTTCGAGTTTGCGAATAATATTGCGCGCATCCTTATGGCGGGGAATGTAAGCAGGATCCCCCGACAGCAAATAACCAACGATTTGGTTAATAGGGTTATAACCTTTATCTTGAAGAGCTTCATACACTTGCAAAAGCACCTGGTTAACATCATGTTCCATGGGCTCTTCAGGAAAATTGAATCTCATCGTATTATCAAATGAGCTCATTTCTTACACCTCGCTTTTTTGATGGAAAGCTCTAATGAAAGAGCTTTTCTTTATACACAAATCATTGATTAAGTTCGATTATTAGGTTCATTATTTTAATAAAAATCCCTAATTATATCCATATATTGAACATTTTCGACAGGTTACCTTCATTTTACACTACTTTGTGTATATATCAAAAGGTTTTAACCCATTCTTCAACAAAATTCAATGCACTTTCAAGCTTTTCTGGATCTTTACCGCCTGCTTGTGCCATATCTGGACGGCCACCGCCTCCACCTCCGCAGCGAGTAGCCACTTCTTTAATAATTTTTCCCGCCTGGTATCCTTTTTCAATTAAATCCTTTGTCACACCAGCAATTAAATTAACTTTATCATCATTAACACTGCCTAGTACAACAATGGCGGAACCAAGCTTATTCTTTAAGTCGTCTGCCATATTCCGCAGGTTATTCATGTCAGATGCTGCAACTTTAGCAGTTAATACAGTTACTCCATTAATCTCTTTAGCTTTCGACACAAGGCTTCCAGCTTCAATGTTGCCCAATTTCGCTGCCAATGATTCATTTTCTCTTTGCAGCTGTTTCATTTCGGTTAATAACCCCTCAATTCTTCCAGCTAAATCTTTCGGATTGGCTTTTAATTTATTTGCAGCTTCCTTTAATATACTTATTTGATCATTTAATAATTGGTATGCTGCTTCACCCGTTACAGCCTCAATCCTGCGCGTGCCAGCTCCAATCCCGCTTTCTGATTGGATTTTGAATAGACCAATTACAGATGTGTTCGGAACATGGCATCCCCCGCAAAGTTCAAGACTATAATCACCGACTTGAACAACTCGGACAATCTTGCCGTACTTTTCACCGAATAGCGCCATAGCTCCCATTGCTTTAGCCTCTTCAATGTCTTTATAATCAATTTCTAATTCCAGACTGCGCCAAATTTTTTCATTCACAATGTTTTCAATTTTCTCGAGCTCTTCAGCAGTGATCTGCCCGAAGTGTGAGAAGTCAAAGCGCAAACGGTCAGGCTCTACTAATGAACCTGCTTGGTTAACATGATTTCCAAGAACATCTTTTAACGCCTGATGAAGCAAATGGGTTGCTGTATGATTCTTAATGATCTTTGAACGTGATGCTTCATCCACGCTTGCATGCACACGATCATTTAATTTCAACGTTCCTGTTTCAACGATTGCTTTATGAAGATTTTGGCCATTTGGTGCCTTTTGAACATCTTTAATCACAACTTTTAAACCTTCTGCTTCTAAAATTCCGCTGTCAGCAATTTGACCGCCGCTCTCCGCATAGAAAGGCGTAATATCTAAAATAAGCTGTACTTCTTCGCCTAAATGCGCTTCATTAATCAGCTGCCCATCCTTAACGATTGCCACAATTTGGGAATCCGCCTCAAGGTTATCATAGCCAGTAAATTGACTTTCAACCTTTATTTCTCCTAATACTCCACCTTGAACCTGCATGGAATCAACATCTTGTCTCGCTGCTCTAGCACGTTCACGCTGGCGGTTCATTTCTAGCTCAAAACCATCATGATCAACCTTCATGTCTTCTTCTTCAGCATATTCCTCTGTTAACTCAACAGGGAACCCATACGTATCGTATAAACGGAATACATCCTCGCCCTGGATCAGATCGCTTCCTTTTTCTTTTTCCTTTTTAATAACGGCTGATAAAATCGTCAGTCCTTCATGAAGGGTTTCATGGAAACGTTCCTCTTCATTTTTAATTACTTTTTGGATAAATTCTTCTTTTTCTTTTACTTGCGGGTAGAAATCCTGCATAATCTCCCCAACCACTGGGACTAGCTCAAACATAAATGGACGATTGATATTGATTTGTTTCGCATAACGGACCGCTCTGCGCAGCAAGCGTCTTAAAACATACCCACGGCCTTCGTTTGATGGGAGCGCCCCATCTCCGACTGCAAATGCAACAGTCCGAATATGATCGGCAACTACTTTAAATGCAACGTCAGTTTCTATATTTTCTCCATATTTCACACCAGAGATTTCTTCTGTTCCTCGGATGATTGGCATGAAAAGGTCTGTATCAAAGTTTGTTCGGACATTTTGAACAACGGATGCCATCCGTTCAAGCCCCATCCCAGTATCAATATTTTTCTTTGGAAGCGGGGTATACGTTCCATCTGGATTATGGTTAAATTCTGAAAAAACAAGATTCCAAACCTCGAGATATCTTTCATTTTCTCCGCCTGGGTATAATTCAGGATCATTTAGGTCATCCCCATACTCAGGTCCACGATCATAAAAGATTTCTGTATTCGGACCGCTTGGACCCTCACCAATATCCCAGAAGTTTCCTTCTAAACGAATGATTCTTTCTTCTGGAACACCAATTTGCTTTCTCCAAATATCAAATGCTTCATCATCTTCTGGATGGATTGTGACAGATAATTTTTCCGCTCCAAAGCCAATCCACTTTTCATCGGTAAGAAATTCCCATGCCCATTCGATTGCTTCCTCTTTAAAATAGTCACCAATCGAGAAATTCCCAAGCATTTCAAAAAAAGTATGATGGCGAGCTGTTTTTCCAACGTTTTCAATATCATTCGTACGAATGGATTTTTGGGCATTTGTAATTCTTGGATTTTCCGGAATAACACGGCCATCAAAATATTTCTTCAACGTAGCAACTCCGCTATTAATCCAAAGCAAAGATGGATCTTCATGCGGCACTAAGGGAGCACTCGGTTCAATAGAGTGGCCTTTTTCCTTGAAAAACTCTAAAAATAGACGGCGAATGTCAGAACCTGATAATTGTTTCATGATTATTCCTCCTAAAAATTATGTTTAGTATTGATATATCAGCGACTTTCTTGATATATCGACAACCTTGCAAATATATCGGCGACTCTCTCTTTTTGCTATTACCCAAGTATTTTTATACGCAAAAAAGCCCTCATCCCTATACAGGGACGAGAGCTTGCTCGTGGTACCACCCTGATTCAGAAGGCAGTCAATCAATAACCTTCATCTCTCAGATCCTTAACGCGGAATAAACGGCAGGTATTAGCTGCACTCGGGATTAGCATTCTGTTATCCTTCATCTAGGAATTCTTCCAGCCAAGGAATTCCCTTTCTTTAGATGGTCTATAACATACTCGTTCCTTCATTGTATTTTCTAGCTTCACTTTTCTAATATAGTCTGAATTATAACGATTTAAAATCATGTTTGTCAACATTTCCTTCATGAACGTGAAAATTTTGAGTTAGGTCCTTTAATAAAATGCGATCTAGCATGAACAAGACTTACTTTTATGACAGCTAAAACCGGTACAGCTATGATTAAGCCGATGACACCGCCTGCTTCTCCACCAGCTAAAAGGGCAAACATAATGACTAACGGGTGCATATCTAAACTTTTTCCGACAATCAAAGGTGATAATATGTTTCCTTCGAGAAATTGCAGGACAAAAACAATAATAACCGAAATGATCACCATTTTAATTGATATAGCGAAAGCAATAATGACTGCTGGGATAGCGCCGACAAATGCACCGAAATAGGGGATAACATTTGTTAATCCAATTATTAAACCAAGCAGTAAAGGATATTTCATTCCAACGAACCAAAAGAGCAGTGCAGAAATGGCTCCAATTGCCACACAGACAATGATCTGTCCCCTTATATAGCCTCCAAGGGACTTATCGATATCCCGCAAAAATAATATGCCTTCCTGCCTCCACTTTCTAGGTGTTAAATACCACACGGTCCGTTTCATTAAATCATAATCCTTGATCATATAAAATGATATAAACGGAATAAGGGCAATGATTATAGAATAATTTAATATATTTATTAGGATATTCACACTTTTCGAAAGCATTTTATCTAAAGAAGATTCCATTGCGAGAATCCCTTCATCAATTCTAGCTTGAATACCCTCAGGCCATGATGAGGTTTTCTCCTGGATTATATCAATCCAACCTCGATACTGATTCGCAAATTGTGGCGCATTTTCAGATAAATCTTCTAATTGGTGTATGAAGGCTGGTATCCCTTTATAAAGGGCCAAACCAATCCCTCCGAAAAATAATATATAAATGCCGAAAACAGCAAGCCCTTTATGAAGACCGCTATTATTAAGTTTTTCTACAATTGGATGAAGCAAATAGGATATAAAAGCTGCAATAATGAAAGGGAGCAGCACAGCAAATGTAACTTTTAGGATAGGCAGCCATAACTCCCTTAGTTTCAAAAAAACAAATAATACAATAAATAAAAGAAGGAGAAAGCCCAAGCGGTAATACCATTTTAACCGAATATCCACGTTCTCCCTCCTTAATTATTTTTTATTTTTCGTGCAAATTGTGTAAATTATTCATCTAAAAAAGAGGCTAACACGATAAAGTGTTAGCCTCTCTCAAGTTAAAATAGTCTGGTAATTCTTCTCTGCAGCTTTTTCATTTGACGCTGTGACATTAGGTTGTTTCTTTGAACAAGATTATAGGCAGCCATTCCAGCACCGAATGCCATGGCTGTAGTTATCATTTTTTTCAATCCAATCACCTCGTTACAATATATTGTTTATTTTGTTAAACAGCTAGTTTGCAACGATGGGTCAGCATCATTTAGGAAAGATATCGGCGTTCTTCTTCTTCAAATAAATCATCAAGCGAACTCAATGTTCCATCTTCCTCAACCTGATGGGTATTAATTACACCATTAGATATGGTTAGCTCAATAAAGCAGCCCCAGCAATAATATTGACTGATTCCAATTTTTCCAATATCTTTACTTTGGCAATTAGGACATTTTAACATGGAGCAGACACCTCACTCTTTAACGTTAACAATGATAGCGTCCTTTCCAATTGCAGGGGGAGCCTCGGTTTTTACCACGCGTTTTCCTTCCAGCATATCTGAAAAAAAGCCATCCGATAGTTCGTACCCTACAATTGTCCCCACTTCTTCTTGAAAATATACATCCTCTAATAACCCTAGCCGTTCCCCTTCTCTTGTCATCATCATTTTCCCAATTAGCCGGTTTTGGCTATCAAAGGTGTATTCATCCAATTTCTTTATCGGCTCAAGAACCTGCTCGGTTTCAACCATGACTCCATCCCATCCAAATGATGAAACATTCTTCACTTCAAGTAAAAGAGATTTTTTGAAGAAAGCGCCCTTTCGAACAATTAAGCCTGTAACGACCCCACCACTTGAAATGCTTATATCAAAAACTTCCCCAATTTTTGTTCCACTTTCTATTTCTATAACTGGGAGTCCTTTTAATAGTGAAAATGTCCGCAAAAGATGTCCCACCCTTCCGGAACATTTATAGTTTGCGTTTTCTTTCATCTAAAAATAAGGTGTATCACTTACCAATCTCCCCAGTAAAATCATATATGAAAATTTGTTATTTCTTGTTATACCTCGGCTTATTAAACCTTTCATTTCGTTCCCCAGCATCGGAGAGCTCTTCAGAAAATTCCATTTCCTGTTTACCTATCGCAAGCTTAGACGATTTAATTTCTACCGCTGTCATATTATTATTCGGAGCTGCTTCCTCATTCCATTTGCCCATCATAATACCTCCTTATTAGAAAAGCGGAAGCGCCTCGCTCACCCCCGACAAGCACAAGACGAGCCTCCCGGAAAGGTGTTCTTTATCTTTCTGGGAGGATTGGCTTGTGACCTCGAGGGGGTAGGCGCTGTAGCTAGACAATATCTAAATAAAAAGCTAAGGAAAGAACAGTCTTTTATACTGCTCTTCCCTTAGCTTCTTTCGGTTTCCATAAAATCATACGGCGTGATATTTTCCATTCCTATTAATGGATCTACCTTCATTAGCACTTCATAAGTTGGAAGTTCATCATCAGCTTCAGATTTATCAACTGCAAACGAGTCCAAAATGGTCTCCTGCAGCCTTTCAGTTAGAGTAGTAAGCCTCGAGAGCTCATCTGTTCTTTCAACTCCTAATCTAAATGCTTCTTCTTCACCACATAATATGAGAAATTGTTTACTGCGGGTAATAGCCGTATACAATAAATTTCTTCGCAGCATACGATAATAACTTTTCACAACAGGCAAAATCACAATCGGAAACTCACTTCCCTGTGATTTGTGGACAGAACAGCAATAGGCAAGGGTAATTTGATTTAAGTCTTGACGAGTATAAGTTACTTCTGTTCCATCAAAAGACACAATAATCATATCCTGTTTTTCCGTATTTTCCTTTGCATATAAAATAGAAATAATTTCACCCATATCCCCGTTAAAAACATGACTTTCAGGCTGATTGACAAGCTGGAGAACTTTATCGCCTATACGGTATTTAACATCCCCAAACGCAAGCTCTTTTCGACTTCCGTCAGGATTCGGATTGAAAATCTCCTGAAGAATTTCATTCAGCTTATCAATTCCAGCTGGACCCCTGTACATCGGTGCTAAAACCTGAATATCCTTTGCTGTATATCCCTTTTTCTTAGCATTTAAAACAACTTTTTCTACGACAGTTGCGATTTGCCCTGGACTGCATTGAAAAAATGATCTGTCGGCTTGCTGTGCGGTCACATTCATCGAAAGCTTTCCCTTTTTCATTTCATGGGCAAGCTCGATTATCGAAGATCCTTCAGCTTGACGGTATATGTCAGTTAACCGAACAGTAGGAATTCTCTCAGACTGCAGCAAATCCTTTAGAACCTGGCCCGGTCCCACTGATGGAAGCTGATCCTCATCCCCAACTAAGATCACTTGCAAATTTTCCGGAAGGGCCTTGAAGAGCTGATTGGCTAGCCAAATATCAACCATGGAGGTTTCATCCACGATTAAGATTTTACCCTCCAATAAATTTTCTTCACCACGATCGAATCCCTCTGTTCCATTCCACCCAAGCAGTCTGTGAATAGTGACTGCAGGCAAGCCTGTGGATTCCGCCATTCTCTTAGCTGCCCTTCCTGTTGGTGCTGCTAAGAGAAATGGGAAGGGCTCCTCCTTCTTGTAATCTTTAGGATCTAATGAACAACCATGCAGTTCCGCATATAATTCAACAATTCCTTTAATAACTGTTGTTTTTCCTGTACCTGGGCCACCCGTTAGTATTAGCATCGGAGACATAAGCGCCGTTTGGATTGCCTCTTTCTGTGTCGGCGCATATTGAACCTTTAGACGTTCTTCTAATTTTCCAAGAGCCAGAAGAAACTCAGATTCCGGGAATTGTTCATGATATTGAGTTTGCTTCAATAATCGTTTAATATTTGTAACAAGTCCTTTTTCAGAAAAATAAAGGGAAGGCAAATACAGCCTTTGCTCCTCGACCATGATTTTCCCCTCTTCTTGAAGCTTTATAACTTCTTTGGAAATATCATTGAATTCAATTTCATCTCGCTTATTTTCCTCTAAAAGTCTTTGCGTGCTTTGAAGAAGATCCCTTGCTTCTACGTATACATGCCCAGCCTGCATGCTTTCCATTTCTAATATGTAAAGGCAAGCTGCTCTAATTCTTGCTGGGTGATTGCCCGATATTCCGAGCTTATATCCAAGCTCGTCTGCCCTGCCAAATCCAATTCCCTCGATATCCTCAACGAGCTGATAAGGGTTTTTCTGGATTGTTTCGATCGTCATCTCTTTATAGACTTGGTAGATCCTCATGGATATCTGAGGACCAAATCCATATTGATTTAAAGCAATCATGGCCTGCTCAATGCCTTGATGCTGCATGAGTGTATCGTATAAGGACTTCGCTTTTTCAGGAGGCAGTTTTGGGATTCCATCAAGAAGGGACGGTTCATTTAGAATTCTAGTTATTGCATTTTCTCCCAATATTTCAACGATATTTTCGGCTGTTTTTTTACCGATGCCTTTAAATAATTCACTGGAAAGGTAATTAACAACGCCCTGTTTAGTCTGAGGGATATCTTTGCGATAATGGCTAGCATGAAGCTGAACTCCAAATTTAGGGTGTTCTTTCAAATCTCCGTAAAAAATATATGTTTCCTGCTCATGCATTTTCGGAAAATATCCTGTAATAACTGCTTCTTTATCTTCATAATGATGATTCGTTTCGTCCACTCGAATCCGTAAAACCGTATATAAATTTTGTTCATTATGAAAAATGGTTACAAGATGCCTGCCTTTCATATACTTCTTTTCCTGTTCCGAAAATAAATCTAAAGTCCCCTGCAACTCCTGCTTATCCATCGCTCTGCCTCCTTTCCCCCATACTTCAATTTCCTATTGAGCCGTTCCTTTTTCAATTAACTTTTTGCCGTATCCTGCCAATAGATGGTCTGGCTGAATTTCTAGTGCTTTTTCGAAATAATGCAGTGCTTGTTCTTCCTCTTCCTTGAATCCATATGCGACACCAAGATTATAATAAGCATCTGAATGGTTCGGATCGATTTGAATACATTTCTTAAGCTGAATAATAGATTCATCGATAAAGTTTTCTTGAGCCAAGCATAAGCCATATTGAAACAATGCTTCAGCATCATTTTCATTTAATTCTGTGCTTCTTTGTAAATAGGGCAAGGCTAATTTTCCTTGTTCCATCGCTATTAAAGATAATCCAAGCATAAAATAATTATCACCGGATTCCATTCCCTTTTTCATCGCGGTTTCAAACATATTCTTTGCTTCTTGAAAATTTTGAAGATCGTATTGCAGGTTTCCTGCACTATAATAGGCTGCAGCCGCATTTTCATCCAACTTAATTGCTTTTTCATAAAACTTTAATGCTTTTTCCGTTTCACCTACAACGGATAAGACATTGCCAAAATTAATATAAGAGGTCGGGTCTGAAGGATTTTCTTCAATGGCTTCCATAAATACCGTTGCCGCCTCTTCCCATTTTCCTTCTTCCATATATTGAATACCTAATTGGTTTATATCCATATTAAATTCACTCCGTTCCATTTAGAAGTATAGCATATTCTTTAAAGTTTCAAACGAGAAAAAAGGGCTCATCGACTCTGTTTTAACAGAACCGAAAGAGCCCTTACTTCATGATTAGACTAATTTATCCGACATAATCAAGTCGCTTTCCGTCTTTGAATACTTCATCAATCGTTCCGCCGCCTAGGCACTCATCTCCATGATAAAAAACTACTGCCTGTCCAGGAGTTATCGCTCTAATCGGTTCATCAAAAATGACTCTTACTTTGTCATCCCCAAGCAGCTCAACAGTTACATCGTTATCAGGCTGACGGTATCTAAATTTAGCTGTACATTTAAAAGTTTTCGGCTTGTCTTTGTCCGATACCCAGCCAATGTTTACGGCTGTAATAGAGTGAGAATAGAGCTTTTCATTGTGGAACCCTTGACCGACAATCAGAACATTTCTCTTCAAGTCCTTTCCAATTGCAAACCAAGGATCACCCGCTCCACCGATGCCTAATCCATGCCGCTGGCCAATTGTATAATACATCAGACCATCATGTTTTCCCATTACTTTGCCATCGAAGGTTTCCATATTGCCAGGCTGAGCTGGTAAATAACCTCCAAGGAATTCCTTGAAATTTCGTTCGCCAATAAAGCATATTCCTGTACTATCCTTCTTTGTCGCTGTAGCAAGATTTGCCTCAATAGCAATTTCCCTGACCCTAGACTTTTCAATATCGCCAATCGGGAACATGACTTTTTCTAGCTGCGCCTGTCCAAGCTGGTTTAGGAAATACGTTTGATCCTTATTCTCATCAATGCCTCGAAGCATTTTATATTCTCCATCGCGGAAATCGACTCTCGCATAATGTCCTGTCGCCAAGTAATCAGCACCGAGCTTCATAGCATGCTCAAGAAAAGCTTTAAATTTAATTTCTTTATTGCACATGACATCAGGGTTCGGAGTCCGACCAGCTTTATACTCATCTAGAAAATAGGTAAATACCTTATCCCAATATTGCTTTTCAAAGTTAACAGCATAATAAGGTATCCCAATTTGATTGCAGACGCGAATGACATCATTATAATCCTCAGTTGCTGTACAAACACCGTTTGCATCTGTGTCATCCCAGTTTTTCATAAAAATCCCAATGACATCATACCCTTGTTGTTTTAACAATAGGGCTGCAACTGATGAGTCTACACCGCCTGACATCCCAATAACTACCCTTGTATCTTTAGGCTCTTTTTTCATGTAATTTCACCACGCTTCTATACAAAGTTTCTATGTTGTTAATCGCTTAACGATTCTTCCTGTTTCTTCCGCAACCTTTTCAATTTGTTCCAAAGTATTGAATAGGCCAAAACTAAAACGAATGGAATTTTGAATGCGCGGATCATCCTTGCCAAACATGGCCACAAGAACATGTGATGGATCGATCGAGCCTGCTGTACAGGCCGAGCCGCTAGATGCACCAATGCCTGCTAAATCAAGATTCACAAGCATTGCTTCAACATTCGTTCCGGGAAAGCTTAAGTTTAAAACATGAGGCAAAGAAAAATCAAGCGATCCGTTTTGTATAAACTCTATATGTTGATCTAAGAGCTTTTTCATAAAAGCAGACTTAAACTTCAGGTATTCTTCCTTCTTCGTTTCCATCTCCTGCTGAGAGATTTGTACAGCCTCCAAAAATCCGGCAATGGACGGCACATTTTCAGTACCAGCTCGTCTTTTTCTTTCCTGCTCACCGCCAAAAAGCCGTGGTGCGAGTTTAATATCTGTATTTGCATATAAGAATCCAATCCCTTTTGGTCCATTCATCTTATGTGCCGAAACGGACATTAAATCAATTCCG
Organism: Bacillus sp. JJ1474; assembly: GCF_036965225.1. Classification (NCBI taxonomy): domain Bacteria; kingdom Bacillati; phylum Bacillota; class Bacilli; order Caryophanales; family Bacillaceae; genus Bacillus; species Bacillus sp. JJ1474. The sequence continues at coordinate 25,190 of NZ_JBALPC010000079.1, forward strand.
CATTCCTTGACATTGATTTTTTCAAGACCATATGCCTGAACTGCATCTGTATGAAATATCGCAGGATGTTCTTTTAAGATTTGGCCAATTTCCTTTATTGGCTGTATCGTTCCAACCTCATTATTGCCGTACATAATCGTTACAAGAATTGTATCATCTCTTAAGGCTTTCTCGAGATCCGCTAAAGAAATTCTCCCCTCTTGATCAACTGGCAAGTAAGTAATTTCAAACCCAAGATTCTTCAGCTGCTCGCAAGTATGAAGGACAGCGTGATGCTCAATTTGGGTTGTAATAATATGTTTTCCTTTATGCTGACTAGAATGGGCAACGCCAAAAATTGCATGGTTATCCGCTTCTGTTCCTCCGCTCGTAAAAATGATTTCATTCGCTTTTGCCCCGATACTCTTCGCAATTTCTTCCCGAGCCTCATCGATAATATGGCGGGCACCTCGGCCAAAAGAATGAATACTGGAAGGATTGCCAAATTCAGCATTCATAACCTCCATCATTTTATCAATTACCTTTGGGTGCATCGGAGAAGTTGCTGCATGATCAACGTAAATCCGCTCCAAATTTTTCACCTTCTTAATTTTATACTCCTTAGCTATTATCTGCGACTTTTTGGATATATCCGTTGCTTCGCAAATGAATCCGCTGCTTTCGTAAATATTTAAGCTACAGCTACATTTTTACTCTTAAATATAAAACATATAGCCGTCTGTATCTCCATCATCTTTATAATTAGCTAGATCTTCAAGTGTTGTATTATCCAGCACATCTTTCACTGCATCACGTATTCTCATCCAAAGATGTTTCTTCGCTGGCTCCTCGTCTTCAATTCCTTCTACAGGACTTATCGGACCTTCCAAGACACGTATAATGTCTCCTGATGTTATATTTGCTGGAAGATCTCCCAAAATATATCCGCCATAAGCTCCTCGAATACTCTTTACTAAGCCTGCATTCCGTAAAGGAGCAATTAGCTGTTCCAAATAATGTTCAGAAAGATCATTCGTCTGAGCAATCGATTTTAAAGAAATAGGACCTTCTCCATGCTTTTTAGCCAATTCCATCATAATCGTTAAACCATAGCGGCCTTTTGTCGATATTTTCATTAAATAACACCTCTATCTTTATCATTTATAGCAGTCACTGCATTTTTCCCTTTCATTTTAACTAAAAATCGATCCGTCACTTTTTGGCATTGCGGCAAAGCAATACCTGCAATTGGACCAATTGAAATTCCGATAACAATTGTTCCCCAAAAAACAGGTCCTCCGAGCTGCCAGCCAATTAATAGCACAACAATTTCCATACAAAGCCTAGCATGGGCAACTTTCCAGCCTGTTTTTGATGTTAAAGCAATCATGAGGCTATCCCTTGGACCTGCCCCAAATTGTGCCGAAATATAAATGCCCATTCCGTAACAGCAAGTAATAATTCCGCAGATAAACATCATGATTTTCCCTGTAAGTGAGGATGGGGTTTGCATAAATGGGAGCATAAAATAAAAATCCACAAATAAACCAAATAAAACCATATTTAAAAAAGTACCCATTTTCGGGAACTCCTTTAAAATAATAGATGATAAAGCCAAAATGGCGAATCCGATAATTATAGACCAGCTTCCAATAGTAAGCCCGAATTGATAGTATAAGCCTACATGAAGGACATCCCATGGTGTTGCACCTAAATCAGCAAGAATTAACAGCACAACCCCAAGAGTCATTACGAGCAGCCCTACTATAAAAACAATGAATCTTGACCCTATTTGACCCCTTTTTTTCATGTTCACCTGTCCATTTCTCCCCATAAGTTAAGCTTATTCTTAGTATATAGATAGACTTTTGTTATTATAGCATATTTAATAATGATAATCATTTTGTGATTCCTATAATTATGGTATGTTTATTAATATTGTTCCTTCGTTAATTGGATTAGAAGTTTTGGAGTGATGAAATTGAATATAAAGCCATTAGCATTCCGAATGAGACCGCGGACGATCGAAGAAATCATTGGGCAAGAGCATCTTGTAGCAGAAGGAAAAATTATTAATCGAATGGTGAAAGCTAAACAGCTGAGCTCGATGATTTTATACGGACCTCCTGGAATAGGCAAAACATCCATTGCCAGTGCAATTGCCGGAAGCACCCGTTTCGCTTTTCGAAACTTAAATGCTGTTACGAATAATAAAAAAGATATGGAAATCGTTGCTGCCGAGGCAAAAATGTCCGGAAAAGTGATACTGCTCCTTGACGAAGTACACAGGTTAGATAAAGGGAAGCAAGATTTCCTTCTCCCTTTTTTAGAAAATGGGATGATTACATTAATTGGTGCCACGACAAGCAACCCTTATCATGCCATTAATCCAGCGATCCGCAGCCGCTGTCAAATTTTTGAATTAAAGCCTTTATCAGTTGAAAATATTAAAGAGGCCTTGCTCCGAGCAATCGAAGATAAGGAGCGAGGATTAGGAGAAAAACATGTTCAGGTAACAGAAGAGGCACTTACGCATTTCTCAACTGCCTCGAACGGAGATGTAAGAAGCTCGTTAAATGCTTTAGAGCTGGCTGTTTTATCAACTGAACCTAATAGCGAAAACATCATCCAAATTGATTTAGCGGCAGCTGAAGAATGCATGCAGCGAAAAAGCTTAACTCATGATAAAGATGGGGATGCTCATTACGATGTTCTCTCTGCATTTCAGAAATCGATCCGGGGAAGCGATGTCAATGCCGCTTTGCACTATTTAGGAAGATTAATTGAAGCAGGGGATTTACAAAGCATTAGCAGACGATTACTAGTAATCGCCTATGAAGATATAGGACTTGCTTCACCTCAAGCCGGTGCAAGAACGTTGGCGGCGATTGAAACCGCGGAAAGAGTTGGTTTTCCAGAAGGGAGAATACCACTTGCCAATGCAGTTATTGAATTATGCTTATCACCGAAATCAAACTCAGCGATAATGGCTATCGATGCGGCTCTTGCCGACATTAGGCATGGCATTAGCGGGGAAGTTCCAGATCACCTTAAGGATGCCCATTACAAAGGGGCAAAAGAACTTGGCAGAGGCATTGATTATAAATATCCCCACGATTATGAAGGTGGCTGGGTTAAGCAGCAATACCTTCCTAATAATATTAAAAATAAAGTTTATTACCAGCCAAAGAAAACCGGCAAATTTGAGCAGGCTATATCTGTCATTTACTCTAATCTCCAAAAGTAAAAAAAAGATGAAATCAGCTATTTTTTTGATTTCATCTTTTTTTATTTATCGGCCTTTTTATCCTAAAGAATATTAAACATGACTATGATGGATGCTAAAGTGTTTGCACAGCCATGAAGCAGCCAGCTTGACACAATAGAGCCCTCTGATTGCTTCTCATTTAACCACCCCATTAACCAACCAGCTATTCCTGTAATGAGTGTGATAATAACTGTCCCCCAAAAACCTGCGTAAGAAAAAAGCAAAATCCCATGCAGAAGCCCAAATAATAAACTTTGTACTCCATTTCCGACTTGTAATCCAAATTTGTGAACTAATCTTTTCATAAAAAATCCTCTAAAAAAAACTTCCTCTGATAATCCCGTCTGTAAAAAAGCATAGATTAAAGCTGGAATTAATGCATCGATGCCCTTTCCAGAAAATTGGGCTGTTGCCAAAACTGATTGGTCAACAAAATAGGGGATAATAATAAATGACGGAATGGATAAAAATATTATTGTAGCTATAAATGTAATCACATATTTCCTTTTGTTATGAATAATAGGCTTTTTAAAACCTACCCATCTAAAAAAACTCGTTTCTTTCCTGCCAAAAATCAACCACCAAATAAAGGGGATGATTGAGAGTAGCGATACTTGTAAAATTGCAGTAATAAGAGAATTTATTATTTGCATAAGATAACCTCCTATATACTTTAAGCAGCTACATCCCTTTTCTTGAATACGTAGAAAGCCACTGCTTGAAATAATGCGAAATATAAAACTAACATGATGACAGAGAAGCCTAATGTCATTCCTTCAACCATTGGAGATCCTTCAAAATATTGCAGTAAATCAGTGTTTGCAAATAATAAATATTTCGCCCATTCATACTTCATTGAAATAAGTCTAGTCACCTGTCCCCCCATGAATAAAAGGAATAAGGATAACCCAATCGCTAGGGAACTATTTCTAAATGCTGCTGAAATCATAAAGGCCATCGTAGCAAGCATCAGCATATTGATTGATTTAAGACCGTAATAAGAAATTAAATGAGCAAGCATGCTTTGTTCAGACACTTTCCCGTTAAAATAGTTTAAATATGGGGTAGGGTGTTCTGGCAATCCGAATAGAATCGCTCCTAGACCTGCTGAGTAGACGAACAATAGAAGAAGGGTAAATAAACCGAATATCAAAACTGTTAAATACTTTGCCAGTAAAATCTTTCCTCTTTTTATCGGTCTGATTAATAACAGCTTAATGGTTCCCCAATTAAATTCACTTGCGACAATTCCTGCTGCAATAATGATTGTAAATAAGCCAACAAATTCAATTGTCTGGGAAGCATCAATCACAAATCCCCAGACTGAATAATCTTCATTCGGAGAAATATCATGGTCGATTCGATACGTATTGATCGCTATTTCTCTTTCATAATGATCCTTCATTTCTCTAGGTGCTGAACTGCCCATTTCTTCTAACTGCTTTTTATAACTGTCATTCTGAACTTGTAGTCCTCTTTTCCATTCTGTGTTATCCGGTACAGACCCTTTCGTTTCCTGATATTTAATAAAGCCGCCAGCTATCGTTGTGACTAAAAGGAGAATTCCAATCATGACATACGTCCCTGGACGCTTAAATATTTTCATCCATTCATTTTGTATTAGTCTAAACATGCTCAACCACCTCCTTGGAAGTCACTTCTAGGAATCGATCTTCTAGTGTTTTTGTCATCTCTTTTATTCCATAAATTTGTATTTCATTATTAACAAGCTCTTTTACTATAACTGGAACAGCCTCTCTTTTTAACGGAACCGCAATGCCATTCTCAATCAGCTGCACCTGTAGATCAGAGTATAACTCCCTTATTACAAAACTTGCTTTCTCCTTTTCATCGACTTCAATCTCATAAACCTTTTCATTCCCTTGGACAAAATCGCTCATAAGCTGTACATCAATGAGCTTTCCTTTTTGGATAATGCCGATACGGTCACACATCATTTCCATTTCAGATAAAAGGTGGCTTGATACGATAACTGCCATATCCCTTTCCCTGGCAAGCATTCTTAGATGATCCCTGATCTCCCTTATTCCGGCCGGGTCTAATCCATTGGTCGGCTCATCAAGAATTAATACCTTTGGATCATGGAGAAGGCATTGAGCAAGTCCTAATCTTTGTCTCATCCCGAGAGAATAAGTTTTCACCTTGTCATGGATTCTATCTGTCAGACCGACAAGCTCAACAGTCTCATTTATTTTTTCCTTCGTTACTCCCTTAGACATTCTTGCATAATGGACAAGGTTCTGATATCCGCTCATAAATTTATACATTTCAGGGTTCTCAACAATGGCACCTACATGAGTAATGGCTTTTTCAAAATCTGTTTTGATACTGTGGCCGAGGATTTTGATATCACCAGATGTAATCCCAATTAACCCCACTATCATCCGAATGGTGGTTGTCTTTCCGGCACCGTTTGGTCCAAGAAAACCAAACACTTCTCCTTTATTCACATTAAAGCTCAGAGAATCAATGATTGTTCTGCCTTTAATGGTTTTTGTTACGTTTTGAATTTCCACAATGGCTTTCAATTACTTTCCCTCCCATCCGAAAATGTCTTTTTCATCCATTCAATGATGGAAAGACCTTCAGTTTCTCTCAATTCCTCTACATGATGACGGGCGATTATTTTCCCATTTTGAATAGCAAGCACTTCATCAAGTAAAGGCTCAATTTCATCAATTTCATGTGTAGCGATAATCACGATTTGGTTTTCAAAATCAATATAAGAGAGCAATCCCTTTACGATTGAATCCCTTACCATTGGATCAAGGCCAGAAAAAGGTTCATCTAACAGCAATACAGATGCTTCCCTTGCTAAAGCAAGAACAAGCTTTAAACGGCCGCGGTTTCCTTTTGACAACTGCTTAATTTTTTTATTCGGATCCAAGTTCATAAATTGGAGTAATTCTTCCGCCCGTTCCATTCGAAAATCTGCAAACTGTGTAGCATAAAAATTGATCATATCCTTTACCTTAAAAGACTGGTAGAACATATCAAGTTCCGACAAATAGGCTACACTTCCCGCAATTCTTCGATCAGATGCTTGCCCATTCACAATTACCTTCCCAGCAGATGGGAGTACAAGACCGGCAATCATCTTCAATGTTGTAGATTTGCCGCTTCCGTTAGGACCAAGCAAGCCATATATTTTCCCGCTTTCAAGCTTAATGGAAACATCATCTAAACCAAGTTCACGTCCATACTTTTTCGTTACATGCTGAAATTCAATCATCCTAATCACCCCGCCTTCCCTTTATAAAAAACTCTAAGCCGGAAACCATTTCTTCTTCTGAAAAGCCAAGCTCCTTCATATTAGTAAAGAAGGCTTCAATTATATCCATTTGCAGTTTGCCTTTTAATTCCTTTATTAGATTTGTATTTTCAGTTACAAATGTTCCTTGCCCGCGTTTCGTCTCCACAATTTCCATCCTTTCTAGCTCACTATAGGTTCGTTGAATTGTATTTGGATTAACACCTGTTTGTATCGCCATTTCACGGACAGAGGGAAGCTTATTTCCAGGCAATAACTCCCCTCTAATGATTTGCTGATTTATTTTATCAACGATTTGCATATATATTGGCTTCGATGCTTGGAATTCTTCTCCCAACACACTACACCTCCACTTTCCGTTCTAATAGCCAAACTGCGATGAGAAAAACGATGACGGCTACAACTGTATACATAATTCCGTTCATAATTGATATTTCAGCCGTATCTACTAATCCTGCTGATGCAGAGGTTTTTTCCGCTTCAAACTTTAAAGTTTTCATTGGAGCTAACTGGATAACACCTATATTTATAAACTTTTTATAAAAAGGGAGGTTTTGAATATAATTACTAGCTGCAGTTAAAACAACCCATATCCCGATTAGGATTGGCCAACGAAATGGCTTAAGTGATGGAACTCCTTTTATTGAGTGATATAAGGACCAGTAAAATAACACCCATATACCTAAATAAATCGAGATTAAAGCAAGGGCCAATCCAATAAAGCCAAGATTAGGCAAAGGTTCTCCAGCAAATTGATTAAAGCTTTCTGCATAGGTGGAATGATTTACTTGCCAATCTGCAATAAGTAAGGCAATTGAAAACGAAATAAGAAAATAAACCGTTCCTGCTGAAAGCTTAGCAAGGAAAAGCTTTACACCATGATTAGGATTGTGCAGCCAAAGTTGTGAATGACCTTCGATATTAAGTGAATTTATTAAGTATGCTGGCAAATAAAAAACATGGCCAACGACAATCATGATGGAAATGATAGGAAAAATAACAGACTCTTCAAAGTAATGCATTAACCCTATACCTGCAATGAAAGAAAAAAATAATATCCCAATCCCTACCATAAACCAGCTTTTAGTCAATTTAATTTCTTTTATGATTAAGCCTTTAAATGCTAACATAGTTCCCCTCCTGTATGAGTGTTCCGGTGTACTAGTCAAATAATACACTGGTACGAATTAATTAGTCAATGCTTTTTACTAATTTTTAGAAAAATGGGCTATTCAGCCAATAAAAAAAGCCCAACATAAGCTAATGGGTTCGGTTGAGAGGTGCAAAACAATAAATAGCAGTATAATTGGGAATCCAATTCGCATATGAATTGGATTCTTTTTATTTGTTGATATATAAGGGTTTATGCATTTTAGCAGTCAAATTAGCATTATAATTCACACTGTAATTAACAACAATTTGTTGGACAACAGACAGTCTACGAAATATGTGTTAAAGTTGATAAATTTATTTTAATTCAAACCACTCAATTAAATTAGAGTGATTTTTTTAAAGGGTAATTGGATATTTATGTTAAACTTT
>NZ_JBALPC010000080.1:0-13338 GCF_036965225.1 Bacillus sp. JJ1474
GATATAATATATGAGCGAATAAATACTTGTATGCAGCCAAGTATTTGAAGAATTACACTTAAAGTAAAGGTTGCTTTATTTGAATAAGATGAGGTAATTATTATTATTTATTTATCCACATTAAGATTTAACGGAGCTGTGAAAAAAATGTTCCTCTTATTAAATAATAAAAAAGGACAATATCTTCACATCGAAGAATATTGACCTCATAGGTATGATATATATTTATCTTTATAGGAAAAACGGTATTAGCCTAAATTATTAAATAAAAAACCTCAATTACTTATGGTACGGTTCTCCGTGACTAGTCTAAGTGCGGTTCTATTTTAATATTGGTGCTACATTCGAACTTGTATTCAGCAATACCTATTTAAATTTCCCTAGTTTCTTCCCTTAGCCAGACTCTCTCTTCTTCATTTAAATAAGGAGCTAGCTTTGTGTATACCTCTTGATGATAATTGTTTAACCATTGCTTTTCGCTCTCTGTTAACATATCTTTATTGATACCGGCTAAATCAATAGGGCAATACGTGATTGCTTCAAACTTCATAAATTGACCAAACTCTGTTTTCTCGTCTTCAACTACTAACAACATATTTTCAATTCTAATTCCGTGTTTACCTTCAAGGTATATTCCAGGTTCATTCGTAATAATCATGCCTTTTTCTAATATAACATTATTATTATTCCTTATGCTTTGTGGTCCTTCATGAACATTCAAGTAAAAACCTACCCCATGTCCTGTCCCGCATTTATAGTCCAAACCATACTGCCAAATTGGTTGTCTTGCTAAAACATCTAAATTAGAGCCTGTTGTTCCGTATAAATATTTTACTGAGCTTAATGCAATAAATCCTTTTAACACCAAAGTAAAATCTCTTTTTTGTTCATCGGTAAGTTTTCCTAAAACAATCGTTCTTGTAATATCTGTTGTTCCATCATAATACTGTCCGCCTGAATCAATTAAAAAAAGACCTTCATTCTTAAGAGTATATTGCGTTTCTTTATTGGCTTTATAATGCATCATCGCAGCATGTTCTTTATAACCTGCTATCGTATCAAAGCTAGGTCCAACATATCCTTCCTGTGCCCTTCTGAAATCTTCTAATCTTTCTTCTGCAGTAATCTCTGTAATTTCTTCTTTATCTACAGAGTTTTTTAGCCATTTAATAAATTTCACCATGGCTAAACCATCTTTTATTTCACACCATTTTAAATTTTTTATCTCGACTTCATTCTTAATAGCTTTTAAATTAGTCGTGATGTCAGGACTTTCAATTTTCTTTGTATTACTGTTAATGGCATTATATAATCTGATATTTGTTTTATTCGTATCTAAAATAATGGAATCTCCGCCTGAAAGATTTTCCAAGAATGTTTGTATTTCATGATTCGCTTTTAACTCGATTCCTTCAGCCTCCAGTTCTAATTTAACCAAAGGGGGAACCTTGCAAGAATCAATAAATAAATAACATTTATGTTCTGCTACGATTACATTAGCTATTACAATTGGATTGTTAGGCACATCGTCCCCTCTTATATTCAAAAGCCATGCAATGTCATCAAGGGAAGATAAAATATAATAATTTGCTCCTTTATTTTTCATTTCTTCTCTTACTTCATTTAATTTTTCTTCTCGTGATTTGCCTGCATATTTTACGTCATGGGTAAAAATTGGTCCTTTAGGAATCTCCGGTCTATCTTCCCACAGATCACCAATTAAATCTTGATTCATTTTTAATACGATTCTCTTTGCTTTTAGATCTTTTTCCATCTTTTTAACCATATTAATTGAAAAAACATTTCCATCAAAGCCCACAATGCTTCCTTCTTTAAGAACATCTGCTAGCCATTCTGAATAAAATGGTACCCCTGGATCCACCATTCTAAATAATCTGATTCCTGAGCTCTCAAGCTGCTTTTCGGCTTGAATATAGTATCTGCCATCTGTCCATAACCCAGCATCCTCTAATGTAATAACTACAGTACCTGCAGACCCTGTAAATCCTGATATCCATTGTCTACATTTCCAATGTTCTGCTACATATTCACTCTGATGTGCATCAAAACTGGGAATTATATAAGCATCCATTTGATTTTCTTTCATTAGCTGCCTTAACTTTTCGACCCTATCTCTGATATTCATTACTAATACCTCCATTTTCCTTAAAACTAAATTCTTTACTTTCACGGTCATACAGCCATACGGCTAGTATTATACTAATTATTCCGGCTGTAAGCTTTGATATTATAAATGCTCCTATCATTTCTGGTGCTACTCCTGACACAAATCCAAGTTGACCACCAAATATAAATGCTCCACTTACTCCAAAGGCAGTACATACCACTTTTCCTTTAGGATTCATTTCCTTATATGTTCCAAATATCAACAGATTACTAGCCAAACTTCCTAGAATGCCTGCTACTGACACTGCTAAATTTATTCTACCCCTAAAATAATGTCAAAAACAAATATAGGTACCAGATACCGCTATAGAATATTGCTCCTGCCGTGAACATCGCTTTCCCATACTTAGACATATAGTAGTAAACAACGTAGTACAATTTCACACACTACGCTGTTTACTAAAAGACAAATTATTCGTTTATTTTACGAGATTAATGCCATCAAAAAGAAAACCGCACCTACTTATGGGACGGTTCACCATATCGCACCCTATAAAATCTCAATTGGACTTCTGATCCAACATAGAAATAAATTTCATAGCTGCTGGTGAAAGGTGAACACCGCGTTGATAAACGTACCTAATTCCCCTAATAAATTTTACCCCTTGGATTGGGACCACGGTTAATAATCCATTTTTGATTTCTTGTTTAATGGCAAAGCTAGAGACGATCGATACACCGAGACCGTTAATAACACATTGTTTAATTGCTTCTAGGTTTCCTATTTCCATATAATTGGGGGAATTGAATCCGTATTTTTTAAATTCCCCTTCCAAATAAGTTCTGGTAGCTGATTTATTAGGCTTCAGGATCAGCGTTTCGGAGACTAAATCCTCTAAAGTACACTCAGTTTTCCCAGCAAGTCTGTGCTGGCTATTGACGATTAAAACAGGCTCATCTTGATAAAAAGTATTGAATTGAAAACGGTCTTCATCAATTGGTATGCGATCAGAAAGAACTAAAAACTCGACTTTGTTCGTCTCCAGCATATGTATTAAATGGTTGGAGGATGTAATATTCATGTTGATTTTGATGCCAGGGAATTGTTTGTTAAAGTCACTGAGGATGGCTGGAAGAAGGTATACTCCAACGAAAGTGCTCGCTCCGAAAGATAATGTTCCGTGAGCTAAATTGTCGAGTTGTTTAATATGCTCTTTGGATGAAGAAATGAGATTAATAATTTGTTCAGCATATGGTTTGAATTGCTCTCCCTGTTTTGTTAAGTATAGTTTTTTTCCTATTCGGTCAAAAAGAGGAAACCCTAAATCTCTCTCAAGACTTTGAATTTGCATGCTTACAGCCGGTTGAGAACAATAAAGCCGCTCAGCCGCCTCGGTAAAGTTTAAGCAATTCGATAATGTGATAAAGGTTTGGAGCTTCGTTAAGTTCATCACTAATCACCTTCTCCCAATAATAACGTTTCCTTATGATTTATAAAAATTATATCAAATTTAATAATAGCATTTCCATGATAGTAAATGAGAGTAATATAAACGAATGCGACCCTATAGTGAAATAATTTTTAAAATGGGTCCATTCAAAAACTAGTTTAACTATAAGGTTTCCTTATGATTATCAAAATTAAATCAAATTGTATTATAGTTATAGCTTGAATATACTGAAAACGGATACATTACTAATTCAAGGGGGATTCGAGATGAGTGAGAACTCAACAAAAGTAGAAAAGGGTGAGCAACCGATTAAGAAGAAAGGCCGTTTTGAAGAAGGTATGAAGAAATGGGGAATTCCCATTGCCATTATTGCTGTTTTATTTTTATTATTCATGCCAACGCCAGAAGGAATGGAACCTGCGGCACAAAAATCGATCGCTATATTTACTGGTGCTTTGATCCTTTGGATAACAACTCCAATCCCAATATACTTGACATCGCTTCTTGCGATTCTGCTGCTTCCTTTAGTAGGGGCAGTTGAAGATCAGGAAGTTGCTTTTGGGACATTAGGGTTTGACGTTATTTGGTTAATGGTTTCCGCCTTCGTTCTAACTTCTGCCATGATGAAGTCAAATTTAGGTAGAAGATTCTCGCTGTGGATGGTCACGAAATTCGGAAAAACACCGACCAGGACGTTGCTTGTTTTAGTCATTATTAATTTTGTTCTGGCGTTTTTCGTACCTTCAACGACAGCACGAGCTACACTGATGATGCCTATTTGCTTGATTTTGCTAGAAGTCTATAAAGCTATTCCGGGAAAAAGTCCACTTGGTAAAGTTATGATGCTTCAAGGTCTACAAGCAGATGCCCTCGCTACTTCAGGTGTTATGACAGCTACTTCAGGTAATATTATTGCGGTCGGTTTCATCAACGAGCAAGCGGGCGGAGATATTGGTTATATGGATTGGCTTTTTGCCTCTATGCCTGCAGCCATCATCACGATGGGAATCACATTCATGATCGGGTTAAAATTATTCTCCATTAAAAATGAAGGTAATTTTGAAAATGTTATGGGGACGCTGAAGGGGGAATTGAAGAAATTAGGTTCTTTCTCTCTAGATGAAAAGAAAGCATCGGTCATCTTCATTCTTACTGTGCTCTTGTGGGCGACTGGCGATTATCATGAAGATTGGTTTGGTTTTGAAATTAGTACTGAACAGACTGCGGTTATTGCAGCACTCCTTTGCTTGCTTCCAAAAGTGGGAATGCTAGAGTGGAAAGATGCAAACATTAAATGGGAGCTTATGATTTTCGCAGCGGGTGCATATGCCGCTGGAAATGCATTAGACCAATCTGGTGGAGCCGTATGGATTATCAGTAAAGTAGTTGACGGTTTAGGGATTGACAAGATGAGCCATGCCATGGTTGCTGTAGTCGTCATATTCCTTAGTATGTACAGCCATCTCATCTTTACAAGCAAAACTGTAAGGGTAACGATTTTGATTCCAGCATTCATTGCTTTAGCTAAAACTTTAGGTATGGATCCTGTACCACTTGCACTTGCTGCCGCAATGACCATGACCTTTACGATTACACTTCCGCCGCATTCGAAGGTTAATACGATTTATTTTTCAACAGATTACTTTACAATAGTAGATCAAGTAAAGTATGCAGTTATTACATGTTTTATTGGTGCTTCCGTTATCAGTGCAGCCTATTTCACTTGGTTCAAAGTACTAGGATTATAAAATAATAGATAAGAAAACCTTGAATGATAATAGGAGGATATTATGTTAAAAAGAAAAGTCATCATGGCAATTGCTGACGGAGCAGGGGATCGTCCCCATTCTTTGTTAGGCGATAAGACCCCATTGGAATATGCGCGGACACCGAATCTGGATCGACTGGCTGCAGAAGGTATTACAGGTATGATGGATTTGATTTCTTCCGGCATTCCTGTGGGAACGGATATGGGACATTTAATTTTATTCGGTTATCAGCCTGAAGATTATCCCGGACGCGGACCTATTGAAGCGCTTGGAATCGGTATGGATGTCATGCCTTGTGATGTTGTGTTTCGATGTAATTTTGCTACTGTCGATGAGGAAGGAACCGTGGTCGATCGGCGAGCAGGACGGATTCGCGAGAAAACGGAAGAAATCGCTCAAGCTCTTGATGGGATGGAGCTTGAAGATGGGGTAGTCGTTCATTTTAAACCGGCTACGGAACATCGGGCTGTTTTAATCCTGCGTGGAAGTGGATTGAGTGATAAAATCAGCGATTCCGATCCTAAAGCTCCAAATGACGGTGCACCTTATCTTATAGTAGAACCGTTGGACTCTTCTGAGGAGGCTGAAAGAACAGCGTCTATTTTAAATCAGTTTCTTAAAAAAGCTCATGATATATTATCTTCCCATCCAGTGAATGAAGAGCGCATTGCCGAAGGGAAGCTGCCAGCTAATTTTATTCTGACAAGAGGGGCTGGACTGATGGTGCATCTTGAGCCTATCGTCCAACAGCTTAATATGAAAGGAAGCTGTATTGCCGGAGAAAGCACGGTATTAGGCGTTGCCCAGCTAGCTGGATTTAAGACTATAACAGATAGAAGCATGACGGGTAATATCGATACAAATATTGAATTAAAAGCTAGATTAGCTATCGAAGAAATTGCAAACAATGACATGGTTTACGTGCATATGAAAGCGCCAGATGTTAAAGGCCACGATAATGAACCGTTTGAGAAAGCTAGAGCAATAGAGCTGTTCGATCACATGGTTGGACTAATACGTGAGCAGCTGCCTGAAGATGTGTACTTAGCATTGGCTGCCGATCATTCTACACCTTGTGAAGTTGGAGAACATACAGGTGAACCAGTTCCGGTCGCCATTTATGGGCCAAGTATACGGAGAGATCGAAACCTACAATACAATGAGTTGGATTGTGCTTATGGAGGATTAGGGCATATCACGGGGAATGAATTCGTGAGAACACTGCATGGGTTAATGGGATACGTAAAAAAACAAGGAAATTAGGATGTTTTTTGGAAAAGGTGTAGCAAATAAGCTACTCCTTTTCCCTTAGTTAATGTCAACTTTATTTTGTAGATGTAAAATATAATTCCCCTAGAATTTCCTTCACTTGAAAACTGTTTGGCGAAAGTTCTTTTTCAATAAAAGCGTTAATAGCCGATTTTTCAACATCGTACATCACTTCAATTTCTTTCGAAAATAGCAGTTTTTCTTTTTCAAGTAAGTTAGAGAGGGTTGGTTGTTGTTTTGGTTGTAGTTCTTCGACATTTAGAGCCTTCTTTAATCCGTCAACATAGTATTCAAATGGACGGCCACCAACAATTTTTACGCCTTTATTTTCCTCATTGATCATAATAATGGTAGGAAAACCTCTGGCACCTAAGCTTCTAGTAAGAGCAAAATCTTCATTCAATAATTGTTGTCCGATTGGTTGTTCTGCTTCATTTACAATAGCCTCTCCATTAAGACCAAGTTTATTTACGATTTCAATCATAACTGATGTATCTGAAATATTTTGATTAAATGCGAAAAGTGCTTCTCTTGCACGGCGTAAATATTCAAATGCTAATGCATCACTATGATTTTTTTGAATCACTTTAAATACACGTGACGGTGGGTAGGATGATTGAACAGGATTATCAATCATTAAAGAGCCGTCAATAGGCATTCTTGAATATTCTCCAACTTCTCTCCAGTGACCAGCAACATCGGCTGGTTTATAAATTCCGTTTGCAGGATCGATTGGTCCATCGTGCCATTTTTCCAGCAAACCACCCATAACCGTGTGAAAATTAAAATAGTCTCCATACTGCTCTACAAAACGACGGAGATTAGGTTCAATTGCCCAGCAATGAGAACAAATAGGATCAGTCACATAATAAAGATTAACCGATTTTTTTGGCTGATTAAAATCAATAACCTCCATTTCCTCCTCCTCTGCTACTCCGCATACACCTGTTTCTAGATCACAAATCATATTATGATTGTTTGACATATTATTTTTCCTCCGTTCCATTTAGTTTTTACATTTTCTATAATGCCTGAGAAAGAAGCCTCTTATTTGCTTTATAATTGTATTTTAGTACATAATGAAAACCATCAATACCAATAGTTCATTGTATTTGTCGTTTATACAACACATTAAACAAATTGTTTAAAAAGTAGGAGGGAATTGTAATTGACTCAACCAAAGATTGATCCCCGAATTCTACGTACTCGTAAATTAATCATGGATTCCTTTATTGAACTTTCAGGTAAAAAAGAATTCAAGGATATTACTGTTAAGGATATTACAACAGAGGCTATGATTAATCGGGCCACTTTCTATTATCATTTTGAAGATATATATGACTTATTGGAAAAGGTACTGTCAGAAGTACTCTTGATAAATTTGAATGGCAATATGTTCGAGAAAAATGAACTCAATGAAGAATCGATTATTAGTATTTTCATAGCGATCACGGACTTTCAAAAATCTTTATCCAATCGTTGTCATAGAGGATACGAAGATACCATTGCCCGTATTATTAGGGAACAACTCGAAATCATTTTTTACAAAATGCTACGAAAACAATTTCAAAGTGAAGATGAGCAATCTCTAAAGATTACTGCTGCCATGTTAAGTTGGGGGCTTTATGGAGTATCTTTAGAATGGAGAAGAAGCGGTCAAAATACACCGCCGGAAGAATTTATCAAATTAGCCATCCCTTTTATCATGTCTGGGATTGATTTTGGGGGCTAAAACCTAATTAAACAAGGTGATTATGATGATTAAATCTCCAAGCTGGTCGGAAAGGTTCGCTGAATCAAAAATATTTAAATGGAGCCTATGGTGTGCCTTCTTTTTGTTTATTGCTATTATTGCACTTATGCTAATTATGATAGGTTCCTTTCTTTTCAAAATTTATTTTCTCGATTATAGGTTTGATGATGGGGAAATCCATCCACCCATTGAGTCTATTCATAGGCAATAAGAAATAGGTGAATAAAATGATGATAAAAAATGAAGAAGATATCGTACGAATTATTAGCGATGATACCTGGATGATGGATTTATTAAAAACAGTAAAAACGCTGAACCTACTCGATTGGTGGATATGTGCCGGATTTTTGCGTTCGAAAATATGGGATGTGTTACACCATTTTTCGGAAAGAACACCCATTCCCGATATTGATGTCATCTATTATGATCGCGCAAATTTGGATGAATTAGAGGGAAAATATTTAGAAGAAAAATTAAATCATCTCATGCCCGGTGTCCCTTGGTCCGTAAAGAATCAAGCAAGAATGCACGTGATCAATAATTTGCCGCCTTATACTTCTTCAGTCGATGGCATTTCGAAATTTCCAGAAGCTGCTACAGCTTTGGGAGTTAAATTAGATGGAAATGACCATGTTATTTTGGCAGCACCTTGGGGAATCGATGATGTCGTCAATTTAGAGGTCAAGCCTACACCATTTTTTGCCGAGTCAAAGGATCGTTTGAAAGTCTATGAAAATCGAGTGGAGAACAAGTCTTGGGATTTGATTTGGTACAAGGTGAACATCTCCACTAAAAATTAAAAAAGAGCAGAAAGATAAAACTGTTCTGCTCCTATCATTTTAAAACTCAAAATACTTCCTCAGTAAATAAGAAATCCACTTGCACTCCGGATGATTCCGAATATTTTCGAGTAGGCCTTTTACAATGGCTGGACTTAAATTCGGATCTACCAGCTGATCCTTTAAGAGAATTAATGATTCTTTTTCAATCGGCTCTTCAACATCCGCCATTTTTTCCTCCATCATTTCAATCAACTGATCCTTCGTTATTTCTTCATTCAGCGGCTGCTTAAGAACTTGAAATAGATCATGCGAAATAAATGGGTCAGTCATTTGTTTTGCCAGCAGATTTGTTTTTTCCACAAGCGATTGAGAAAGATGATTCAAGTCTAGCGGTGAGCTATAGAATAGAAATAGCTGTGAATAAGTGTGCATAAAGCCTTTAATGCAAAAAATTAAATCATATTTTATTGATTGGACTGTTTCTCCGTATAAACGTTCAATCATCAGTAATATCGACTTGTCCATTAACATGTCGTAATAACGGATTTTAATAAATAAATCTTTATTCAATGAATGAACCGGCTCTTTCATAAGAACTTTTGCAAAATCAGAATGCTTGTGAAAAGAGTGAAATGTTGTGTAGTAAAAGTTATATAAAAGGTTATCATCTGAGTTTTTGACTATATGGTCAATATCAGAAGTGAATTGCATCATAAAATGATCAATAGTAGATAGAATCAATTCATCCTTTGATTTGAATGACAAGTAGAAAGCACCTTTAGAAATACCGCAATAATCTGTGATTTGTTGAACGGTTGTGGCATCGAATCCTTGAGTTGCAAAAAGCTCTAGTGCTTTTTCCATAATTAACTGTTTCTTCATCATTTCTTTACATCCGCTCCTAGGACTTTCGTTGACAAATGACTTGTCGGTCATTATTATAAGGAAATGAGACTGATTAGTCAATTAAGGGCAGGTGTAGACGTGAAAGGGTTAGTTAACTTTGTTTTAAAGAATAAACTAGCAGTTTGGCTGTTAACCATTATTATAACCGTTTCGGGAATTTATTCAGGAACACGTATGAAAATGGAGATGATTCCGGATATCTCCATTCCATTTCTAATGGTGATGGACGTATATCCTGGGGCAACTCCTGAGCAAGTGATGAAGGATGTGTCGATTCCTTTAGAAAAAGCAGTAGAGGGCTTGGAGCACGTAAAATCCGTTAATTCAAATTCGTATTCAAATGTAGGTAATATTCAAGTGGAATACGAATACGGCATTGATATGGATGAGGCGAAGCGGGCATTAGATTCTGCGATAGATGCAGTTAAATTGCCTGAAGGGGCTCAAAAGCCGACCATTACCGCTATTAGCATGAACATGATGCCAGTTGTGGCACTAAGTGTAAGCAGCACGAAAGAGGACATTGTTGAATTAACCTCAACAGTAGAGGAAGTTTTACTCCCAAAAATCGATAAAATCGATGGTGTTGCCTCTGCCACGATTACAGGGCAGCATATTGAAGAAGTTGACCTTACTTATAATAAGGAAAAAATGGCAGAACTAGGCTTAACGGAAGATTCCGTCAAGCAAATGATTCAAGCAATCAATCTCGGTGTTTCTTTAGGACTTTATGAATTTGAAGAAGGCGAGCAGGCAGTAGCAATAGACGGCAAGTTCACGACTGTTGACGAATTAAAGGAAATGCTCATTCCTGTAACGCCATCGGCTACACAGCCTTTACCATTTGTAAAGCTTAACGATATCGCAACCATTCAAGTAGTAGGTAAAGTACAATCAGTTTCCCGCACAAATGGGAAAGATGCGATTGCAATTCAAATTGTAAAAAGCCAACAGGCTAACACAGTAGATGTTGTAAACAGTGTGAAGAAGTTAATTAAAGATGAAAAGAAGAAAATTGATGGAATCGTTATTGATGTGACGCTTGACCAAGGAAAGCCAATTGAAGATTCTGTCGCTACAATGGTTGAAAAAGCGTTATTTGGCGGTTTAATTGCGGTATTAATTATTCTCCTTTTCTTAAGAGATTTCAAATCGACCATTATTTCGATTATATCCATTCCGGTTTCGATTTTAATGGCTATGTTAATCTTAAATTGGATGGATATCACCCTAAATATTATGACGCTTGGGGCGATTACTGTTGCTATTGGCCGTGTCATCGATGACTCCATCGTTGTGGTTGAAAATATTTATCGCCGCCTGCATTTAAAAGGTGAAAAACTAACAGGGCGTGCACTCATTCGAGAATCAACAATTGAAATGTTCAGACCTATCATGTCTTCAACAATCGTAACCGTTGCAGTATTTGCACCACTTATTTTTGTTGGCGGGATGGTTGGCGAGCTCTTCATGCCATTCGCATTGACCATGTCATTTGCGCTCGGAGCCTCATTAATTGTTGCGATTACAATCGTTCCTTCATTATCTCATTTCTTGTTTAAGAAGAATTTATATAGTGAAAAGACGGAAAGCAAACATAAAGAGGCTGGCAGATTATCCAAATGGTACAAAGGATTCCTTGAAAAAACCCTTAATCATAAGGTGATTACTTCCATTCTTGCCTTTGTTTTATTAGCAGGAAGTTTGGCGTTAACACCATTGATTGGATTTAGCTTTTTGGGCAGTGAAGAGGATAAGGTGATGTATCTGACTTACACTCCAAGTGCAGGAGAACTGCCGGAAGATACGTTAGAAAATATTAAAGTCGTTGAAGAGAAAATGCTTGAACATGATGATATTGATATCGTTCAAGTATCCGTTACAGAAAGCGGCGACCAGCAAGCAGCCATGATGGGAGGCGGCGGAAAAGGCGGGTTAATGTACCTGATCTTTGATCCGGATATGGAAAACTTCCCTGAAGCACGTGAAGATATAGAAAAGTATGTAAAGGATATTGGACAATCAGGCGAATGGAAGAGCCAGAACTTCTCTTCGATGTCCATGGCTTCAAATGAAGTTAGTTATACATTTTACAGTGAAGATTTAGATAAACTCAACAAATCTGTAAAAATAGTTGAAGATGCATTAAAGGAAAATGAAGGGTTAAAGGATGTTTCCTCTAGTGCAGAGGATGCATACGTTGAATACACCTTTAAAGTGGCACAGGATGAATTATTAAAGTATGGACTAACAACCGGGCAAATTATTATGATGTTAAGTCCAGAAAAAACGAAAAATGTGTTAACAACGATTGAAAAAGAAGGAAACGCATTAAATGTCATCGTTCAGCAGGAACAGGCAGCACAGCCGAAATCGATCGATGATATTTTGGAAAAACAAGTACCGACACCACTTGGTACGACAATGCCTCTTTCTGAACTAGTGACTGTTGAGAAAGGCACAACATTAAATACTCTAGCTCGCAGTAAGGGCGAATACTATGCTAGTGTTTCAGGCACGATCACTGGCAAGGATATATCCAAAGCAACAGCTGAAGCAGATAAGACAATTGATAATTTAGATCTGCCTAAAGGGGTCACAGTTGATGTGGCCGGCGTTGCAGCAGACATGCAAGAAACATTTACACAGCTTGGTATAGCTATGCTTGCGGCGATTGCCATTGTGTACTTTGTTCTAGTCGTAACATTCGGTGAAGGACTTGCGCCATTTGCGATTCTTTTCTCATTGCCATTTACAGTTATCGGCTCATTTGTGGGATTATTAATTGCGGGTGAAACCATTTCTGTATCCGTCATGATGGGGCTCTTAATGCTTATCGGAATCGTTGTAACGAACGCAATCGTACTCGTAGACCGAATCATTCGGATGGAGCGTACCGGGATGGTTATGCGTGAAGCGGTGCTTGAGGCTGGTGCCACACGTTTGCGTCCGATTCTTATGACAGCCATCGCAACGATTGGTGCCATGGTGCCATTAGCTTTTGGTGCAGGCGGAGGCGGCTTGATTTCGAAAGGCCTTGCCATAACGGTTATCGGCGGTTTAATCAGCTCCACGCTATTAACATTAATTGTTGTTCCAATCGTATACGAAGTGTTATCTAAGATTTTTAGGAAAAATCGTAAGGAAATTGAAGAGAATTAATGGGAAGCCCTGCAAGGTGAGTGTGTCATCTTGTGGGGCTTTTTTTATATGCATTTTATTCATGATGTTGGCTAGGTGAGTTTTTGGACAGGTTATTGTGATTTCGATAAAAGCTGTCC
>NZ_JBALPC010000080.1:13500-21779 GCF_036965225.1 Bacillus sp. JJ1474
GTGATTTCGCAAAAAGCTGTCCAAGAAATCGAGTATCCTGGACAACTATTCTGTATTTCATCAAATCCTGTCCAATAAGTTAAATAAAATCACTTTCTTATGAAGGGGATTTATGCATAGAATGAAAATGAGGTGTATTCATATGAAAAAAATCGTAGAGTTTTTAAAAGGAAAAGAATCAGAAATGCTCGGTGTTTTAAAGGAATTGGTTGAGATGGAATCCCCTTCACATGATAAGGAAATGGTGGACCGGCTTGGTGAAAAGGTAAGTGAACTTTTTACCGAATACGTAGGAGAGGAGATAGCCGTTATAGAAAATCCTCATGCCGGAAATCATCTTCGGATGGAGTATGGACAGGGGGAGGAGCAAATTCTCATTTTAGTCCATATGGATACGGTTTGGCCGAAGGGGACGTTAGAATCGATGCCATTTCGAATCGATGGGGATAAGGCGTACGGGCCAGGAACCTTTGACATGAAAGGGGGAATCGTTCAAGGGATCTTTGCCCTGCATGCCCTGCGTGAATTGGGAGTTTCCTTGAATACGAAACTCGTGATGCTGGTCACCACTGATGAGGAGATCGGGAGTGGGACATCCCAAGCATTAATAGAGGAAGAAGCGAAAAAAAGTAAATATGTTTTGGTGTTAGAATCAGCGAGTTCAACTACTGGAAAACTAAAGACTTCACGAAAAGGCGTAGGAATGTTTCATATAAAAGTAAAGGGGCGGGCCTCACATTCGGGAATTGAGCCTGAAAAAGGAATAAGTGCCATAGAGGAGCTTTCGAGGAAAATCATCCATTTACATAGCTTATCGGATTTGGATAAAGGGACTACCTTAAATGTTGGTGTCATTAAAGGAGGGACTGCATCCAATGTAATCGCTGCCGAAGCAGAGGCAGAGCTGGATTTGCGTGTTACCAATCAAGCAGAGTTTGAAAAGATTATTCCCTTAATCCAAAATTTAAAGCCTTCTAAAGAAGGAATATCCATCGAAGTTACAGGCGGGATCAATCGACCCCCTCTTGAAAAAACGGCCGAAATCGAAAAAATGTTCCAGAAGGCTAAGGAATTGTCCAAATCTTATTTAGCCTTTAATTTAGAGGAGCAAATGAGTGGAGGCGGAAGCGATGGTAGCTTTGCATCACAGTTTGCACCTACCCTTGATGGTTTGGGGCCAGTTGGGGATGGGGCTCACGCAAGTCATGAGCATTTACTTATTTCCCAAATGCCTGTACGCAGTGCTTTAGTCGCAATGCTTATTTTGGAATTCGGGTAAAAATAGTGCTATGTATTTTTATTTCCGTTATGATTATGGGGACAAATTAACCGGTCCCCTTCCTAAATTTTCATATAAAATAAATACTCCCGATAGTGAGATGATTTCTCCAAAAACAGTAAAAATGACCGTCAGTGAAATGAGTGCAGTCGAAATTAGTAAACTGGCAACTTTAAAACTTTCCACGAAAAAAAGGAAACAAAGTATATCAGTTTCCCCATTTTTAGCTTTTAAAACTTATTTATTTCACTTAAATTCATTGAGATTTCCTCACATTATATCCCTGTTCTTCATACGGCTGAAGTTTTTCTAGCCATTTTGCCTCGAGTTCAGCTAATGCTTCTTTCTCATTAAAATAAGGGTCGTTTTTCTTTTTAAGAACCTCCAAGGTTTCAAAAGAAAAAGCCTCTTTTCCAAGTTGGCTCCATTCCTCCTGGAGTGCTTTGTTTGTGTGGTTGCCTGATTCAAGCATGAATTTTTCCCCATTTAATGTTTTAAAATTTCTTGTACTGCTGACAAACATCTTTTGATTCTTGATGTTTTTAATTTGATATACACCCGCTTCAATGGGGATCTCTTTATATTGCTGTTTTAATTCTCTTTTTCGGTCCATGTTTTAATCCCACTTTCATTATTATTTTTTTAACCAATATTGGCTGCCATCTGGCTTCCGGTCTAAAAATCCATATTCAATTAAATATCTTCTGATCATGACATGATCCTCATAAATTGCGTTTAAAATTTGATTTAATTCCTTTTCATCATAAATTCGCTCATCCTCGATCTGTGCTGCAATTTCCCTTAGGACAATCAGACGCTGTTTTTCCTTTGGCGGGAATTTCTTTAAGCATCGATTCGGTCTTTCTGTAAAGAACTTCATTATGATTTTTTCCTGTTCTTCTTTAGTGATGGCATATCGTTCATCAACCATTTTCGCTGTTTTATGAGGGGCAATAAAGGTTGGAGCATACTCGTCCTTATCTTTTAACAGTTCCATCATTGTCAAAAATACCTTTGCTTGCCGCTCCTTTTCTTTTAATGCAAACCGGTGATGCCTAATGGTTGAGGTGCTGCCAATACCCATTTCATGCTGAACCTCTTTATCACTTTTTCCCTGATAAAAAAGTTGAAGGAGCTCATTTTGATGGTCAGTAAGACCGGTAAGCTTCTTATCCATTCCGATTAAATATTCAAATACAGATTGATGAGTACGCTTAATATGAATTCTCATATATCTTTCCGCTTCGTAAAGCGTATTTTCATGAGAATAAACAATTCCTTTTTCAATCTTTTCCCCGCAAAGCAAGCATGTATAGAAATCCTTTTCTTGAATATATCCTCGTTTAAGCTCTTCCAAAGAGGCATTCCAAAAGAAATCAGATAGTTCCATTTGAAAATCACATCCAGCATGTTGATATATTTTAAACAATTGATAAAAGTGTTTGCTTTATAGTAAACATGCTAATATAAAATTTAGTGAACGTCAATCATTAATAAGTAAATGTATTAACAAATTGTTTGTTATTAGATAAACATCCACGTAATTTGTTTGTTAATAATGTGATATTGCAAAAAAGATGTATGGAAAAATTGTTCCCTTTTATTATCCAATTTAGGATAATATAGGTGTAAGGCTTTTTTATGGGTGGAGATGGAGTTATGAAAAATATATTTAAAAATAGAATAAAGCCTTTTGTAATCATACAATTACTACTGTTATTTCCAATCTTGGTTATTAGTATTTTCATATTTAAGGATAGAAGTGTTAATTTTTCCTATAATGGGATACTGCAAGCTATTTTTGCGGGATTCTGGTTATTAACTGGAATTGAAAGTTTGATTTTGAAAAAGAGAGGTTTTTCGCTTTTGAACTTTATCCTCTGCTTGATATTCGTATATTTGGCCATACAAAGTTTCCACTTATATAACATTAAATGAAGAATCAAAGAGGGAGTTTATCACGTGTCAGTTTATGAACCATTATATATTTTTATATTTTTATTAATTGTCGGTTCGGTTTATTTTTTCGTCCTGATTCATACTATCGTAAAATTTAAATTTAATTGGGTTGGGCTGTTATTTCTCTTAATGTCAGTTGGCAGCTATTTGTTAATTGGAAAATATATGTTTGATTCTGGTATTCAAGCGGATGAGAATCATTCAATGCTGTTTGGTTTAGGTTTCTTGGAATTGATTCTGTTGTCATTTTCATATATTTTTCTCGTGCTCTCCATATTACTTGGAAAAAGTGGAGAGAGAATTTTGTAGGAAAGATAGAAAGAGTTGAGGCAAAAATGATTAGAAAAGCTGTAGGTGCAATTGTTTTTCAAAAAAATCAATTTTTAATTGCCCATAAAGTCAGTATCAACACAAATAAAGGGAAACAAAAGATAAAAGGGGAATGGGATTTTATAAAGGGTGGCGTAGAAGAAAATGATCGGAATTTAACCGATACGCTATTTCGTGAATTAGAAGAAGAGACTGGTTCAAAAGAATATAGGGTTGTAAAAGAATTTGATGAAAAAATATGCTTTCATTTTCCAGATGAAATTAAGATGGAAATCGGATACGACAAACAGGAAACAATCATGTTTCTTGTAGAATTTTTAGGCGATCGTAACTCATTAAACCCAAATGATCATGAAATAAAGGAGTTAAAATTCATCGATATAGACAAGGTGGCTGAAATACTTACTCACCAAGTCACGAAGGATTTTTTTAAAAGGCATTTAATTGTTTAATTTTGTTTATAGAGCTGCTAGTTATACTAAATTTGTCAAATCAATTACATAAACAGGTGCGTTTCTGGAATTAGCAGGAGCGCATTTTTCTTAATAGGGCAGGTTAAGGGAATTGTGGGAACTATTTCCTTCGTGATTCGTATAAGAGTAACAGGAAAACCCATGATTAAATTAGGAATTGGGGAGACTCTATGGCTGAAATAATTTTAATAATTATTTTGATGATACCCTTTTATGGGTTGCTTATTTGGTCCTATTTGGATCCAGAGGAAAGTATGTTGTTTGGAAAAAGGTGGATGTATAAAGAAGAACCAGAGATATCTGATGAAGCTATCCGATATACTAAATTCGCATCAATGACTGTTATGATTGGATTGCCTATCATTCTAATAAGCTTCATCTTAGATATTCCCTTTCTCAAATTTTCGATGGTAATCATCCCGTTGGTATTGGCAATAGGAGCGTTTAAAATTTTCACAGATGAAAAAGATTCTTAAACAATCGGGTGATAAAAATGACTTTATATTATAAAGAATATGGTGATAAAGAGGCTCCGCTGATGCTTTTTTTACATGGCGGCGGGGTGAGCGGCTGGATGTGGAGAGAACAAATACAATACTTTGCTCACTATCATTGCATTGTACCTGATTTACCAGGGCATGGCCAAAGTTTTCACGAGGAACCATTCTCAATCAATTCGAGTGCCAATCAACTACTTGCATTAATTGAAGAAAAAGCTAAGGAAAAAGAAGTAATCATCCTAGGTTTTTCACTAGGTGCCCAAATAGCTATTCAAATGTTAAGCTTAAAACCAGATTTGATCGACTTTGCTATTATCAATAGTGCACTCGTGAGGCCCATTCCATATGCGAAAAAAATAATAAATCCCTCTATTAAACTATTTTATCCGCTAATCAAAAATAGGTCGTTTTCAAAACTCCAAGCTAAAACACTTTATATTGGCAAAGACGACTTTGAACAATACTTTCAAGAAAGCCGCCAAATGAAATTAGAAACGCTTGTAAGCATCATGGAAGAGAATATGTCATTCCAAATACCGGAGCATTTTGAAAATGCAAAAGGAAAGATTTTAGTGACTGTCGGGGAAAAAGAAAGAGCAGTGATGAAAAAATCGGCGATGGATTTAGTGAAAAATAACCCTAATTGTAAAGGAGTTATATTATCAAAGATTGGCCATGGTGTATCTTTGGCAAAGCCTGCTTTGTTTAATCAAATGGTTGAAGTATGGGTAAATGAAGGCAAAATACCGGATGGACGAGAAATAGGTTAAGGAAAAAGTTAAGTTTGCCATTAAAAATAATATTCTCCTTGATTCATAAAAAATAATTATTATGACCGTTCTTTAAAAGTAAATAATATGATAAATGAGGAGAATAATAATGAACATAATAATTAGACAGGAACGATCGAAGGACAATAATATCACTGAAGAAGTTGTACAAAGTGCATTTGCTAATATGGAATTTAGTGATAAAAACGAGCATGAATTGGTGGCTCGGATTAGAAAGTCTGATGCATTTATTCCAGAGTTATCTTTAGTTGCCGTTGATAATGAAATTGTAGGACATATTCTATTATCTAAAATCAAGATTATGAATGACAATCAAATAGTGCAATCACTTGCCCTTGCTCCTATTTCTGTTTTACCAGCGTATCAAAATAAAGGGATAGGAAGGCACTTAATTTTGGAAGCATTAAAAAGGGCGAAGGAACTTGAATATGAATCTGTTGTAGTATTAGGGCATCCAGAATATTATCCGAAGTTTGGGTTTAAAAAAGCATCTTTATGGGGTATAAAAGCACCTTTCGAAGTACGAGAAGAGGTATTTATGGTATTAGAGTTAAAAGAAAATGCACTTAATAATGTTTCGGGAGTTGTTAAATATTCAAATGCATTTTTCGATAAGTAGTCATAATCCGCCCGTTTTTTACGGGGCGGGTAATGACTTGACCGAAAATCCTAATAATGAATTTGTATCCCTTTTTTATACATATAGCCAAGGCCCCCATGGACTTGCTTCCCGTTTACACTTTTATGAAAGATTAATAATGTAGATATAGAAACACTAAAAAAGGAAAAAAAGATTCCGATTTTTATAGGAGAAAAATTGATGATTAGATTAGCTGAATCAAAAGATATTGATCAATTAATTAGAATGAGATGGGATTTCACAATTGAACATAACCCCTCCAATAAGTTTAATGAAAGTGATCTTGAAAAGTTTAAAATCGAGTGCCGAAATTTTTTAGAAAATGCGATTAACAGTGAGCAGTGGTTTATTTGGATCGCAGAGGAAAAAGGCAGAGTTGTTTCTCACATCTATATTGAATTAATACAAAAAGTGCCCCGTCCTGGGAGGATTACAAGACCTTTTGCCTTTATGACTAATGTGTATACAGTTAGTGATTATAGAAACAAGGGGATCGGCAGTCAGCTACTTACTACTATAAATGAATGGGCCAAAAATGAGCAGTATGAGTTTATCATTGTTTGGCCGAGTGATGACAGCATAAATTATTATAGGAAAAATGGATATAGCCATTGCAAAGAGCCTATGGAGTACTTTCCTTCTTAATTTTAAAACCTTTTGTATTTTTGATCGGAGGAGGAACCAATGTTAAACAAAGAACTTATATCTCAAAGCTTTACGAGGTTTGCCACGAATGAGTGTAAAGATTCTAGTAAATTATATGAATATTTATCACTGAAAATTGCAAAAGACGATGAATTATTACAATTATGTACATATGCCAGTAAAGGTCAACCGATTCCGAATTTACTTTTTGGGGCTGTTCATTACCTTTTGCTTAAAGGAAAGGGACATAAGTTAAAAGAGTATTATCCTAGTATCGTGAGTAACCCAAAACCTTTTGAAGGGGCGTTTCATAGCTTTAAAGATTTTTGCCTTCAATATCAAGATGAGATTACATCTATCCTTCGAACAAGGCTTGTTCAGACAAACGAGGTGCGAAGATGTGCTTATCTGTATCCTGTATTTAGTTTGATATACGAGAAGACAAATAAACCTCTGGCGCTGATTGAAATCGGAACTAGTGCGGGATTGCAGCTTCTTTGGGATCAGTTTTCTTATTCATATGGCACAAATGAAGTATTTGGGAATAAAAATTCTACATTAAACATTACTTCAGAAATAGTGGGAGAAAATATTCCGTTTATTTCTTCAGCTCCACCTCCAGTTTCTAAGAGGATTGGTTTGGATTTAAATACGATTGATTTAAATGATGAGGAAGAGAAATTGTGGATGAAATCGTTAATCTGGCCGGAACACAAAGAAAGACTGTTGATGTTTGAACAAGCTGCGAGTTATATGGTGAAGAATCCTGTCCAATTGGTCGAAGGAGATGGGATTGATTTATTAAGTGAATACGTTGATAAGATGCCGAGTGATAGCACTGTTTGTATTTTTCACACCCACGTTGCCAACCAAATGCCAATTGAAGCAAGAAAATTACTTCTTCAAACGATTCAAGCAATTGGCAAGGAACGAGATGTATTTCATATTTATAATAATATTCAAGACAAGTTTTTACATCTAGATTTTTTTATAGATGGTATGGAAAGTAATGAAACAATCGCTGAAACAGATGGTCACGGCAGATGGTTTAGATGGTTAAGAGAAGGGGAGGATTTCAAATGAATTATTCTGCAAGAGCAACAGAATGTCCAAAATGTGGCGGAAAAGAATTGGGGAAAGGAAAGCACTCTGGGTATGCGGTTATGCAACCTGAAAATAAGATGAGCCTAGGCTCAAATATTGAATACATTCTTTGTACGGACTGTGGATTTATTATTGAAAGCTATGTGAAAAAGCCAGAGAAGTTCAAGAGGACCATTTTTTAAATCATGAGATTTTGCAAAAAAACAATGGGCGGAATAAATAGATTTTTTTCATCATGCCACGGAATTTTATAGAGAGGAGTTGACTGCATGGCTTATATTTTTTCTGCAATCATAATGTTGGCTCTAGCCTTTACGATTTATAAAATAACTAGAAAAAGGAAATTGCCAAGCAATAACTATACTCCATTTGACGATATTACAGAGGGGAAATCTGGAGAAGATAAGGAATATAGGCATAAATAGGTGTTTTATAGGTTCTAATCGAAAAATGATTTGAACCTATTATTTTTTAAAAATGGATCTGCCTTTTCATTTACCACAAAAGTCAAAAAGGCAGCTTCGCTGGATAAAACGTGAAACATTATATATTTATATG
>NZ_JBALPC010000081.1:0-2435 GCF_036965225.1 Bacillus sp. JJ1474
TGATGTTCCGAAGGCGCTTATACTTTTCTTTGTTAAGATGATATTTTCTCAATCACCATTCTTTTTCCGCTATTTAATGTAAATTCAAAGCGGTCATTCATTTTTTCGAAGTAACTAAAATGATGCTGTACACTGCAAATATGTTCCTGGTTGTCAAATACGATAAAATTAACACCGCTTTTTCTCTCATTTCGATCAAGGAAGGAGAGCTGATTATAGCAGTAGATGCAATCATATATAGAGAACCTCAAGGAATTTAATGTTGTGATAAATTGGAAAAAAGCATCATCATTCATTCCCTCTAGTAATTTTTCTAATGAAAATACAAGGTGCTTTCTAATTCTTACAGAGTCTTGATCTTTCAAAAGAAGGATTTCTTTGTCCACTGCGAGTTTCCCATCTTCAGATAATATCCCTTTTTTCCAGCGTTTAAATCGAAAAATCTCTACTTCCTGGTGGAGGAATTCTTCCAATAATGATGCTTCATCCGTTTCTTTATCAAAGAAAACCCATTGATCATTAATATATTCAATAGATCCTTCGGTATAGGCACGTGTTTGATATTCAATCAGTTTCGTTCGCTGCTGTCTATTCATAATAAACCTCCATCTGATTCCCTCAACAATCTTTTTAGACAGTTTCCTCTCATTTTATAACCAGATCTAAATAATTCTTCATTCATTATGGATAAAAAAGTTTCCCCTATAAAAAGCATATTCTCACAATCGGTTTTATGAAATGGATAAACACCTAATTTCATTTGGATAAATCGCAGAAAACTAGGTAATTTCACATCAAATATTTGACTGCACAAGGGAAAAAAGGCTAATCTATAGGAGTTGCATAATAGCTTGTTTGTTTAAAGAGGGGGGAGGAGCGGAGATGGTAAAAAGAGTGTGGACTCTTATCTTAATTCCGTTGCTTCTTTTTTACGCTCAGCCTGTAGGAGCAGTTGAAAAAGAAGATCGAAAATGGCAAGATGAATCCGTTTACTTTTTAATGGTGGATCGATTTGATAATGGGGATTTTAAAAATGATTATCATGTGAATGTAAAGGATCCGCAAAGCTTCCATGGCGGTGATTTCCAAGGAATCATTAAAAAGCTCGATTACATAAAGGATATGGGCTTTACAGCTATTTGGCTGACACCAATTTTTGATAATGAAGAAAACGGATATCATGGGTATTGGGTTAAAGACTTTTACAATACTGAGGAGCATTTTGGTACTATCGATGAATTTAAAATGCTTGTGACAGAAATTCATAAACGAAATTTGAAAGTGATGATGGATTTCCCTATTAATCATGTTGGCACAAAACATGAATGGCTAAAGGATCCTACTAAGAAGGATTGGTTTAAAACCGAGCAATCACCAATTCAGCAGGATCTGGGAAATGAGTGGCTAAATGAACTTCCTAGCTTGAATCACGATAATCCAGAAGTTCAGGGCTATTTGCTGGATGCTGCAAAATGGTGGATTAATGAAACGGATATAGACGGGTATTACCTTGATGAAGTCGATGGGGTTTCAAAAAAATTCCTTACTGATTTTGTTCAACAGTCTAAAGCTGCAAAGAAGGATTTTTATTTACTCGGTGAAGTAAGGTCAAATGATCCTCATTTCATTTCTGAATATGAGGAAACTGGAATTGATGGATTTCTGGACTTTCCATTAACCGAAACATTAAGGCCAGCCTTTGACCAAGTTGATCAACCACTAAATGAACTAAAAACTCGCAAAGATGAATTGATGTCAACCTACAAAAACCCATATTTAATGGGCTCATTAATGGATGACCATAAATTAGTACGGTATACGAGGGATATGGTTGAACAAAATCAGCATCCTGGTCCAAGATGGAAGCTTGCTTTAACCTATCTTTATACTTCGCCGGGAATTCCTATCGTTTATTATGGCAGTGAAATAGCCTTGGATGGCGGTTTAGGGCATGATAATCATAAACAGATGGATTTCAGAACAGATAAGGATTTAATTGATTACATCACAAATCTGGGAAAACTGCGTAATAATTTCCCTAGCCTAACCAGGGGAGAGATGAAGCTGATTGCCGAGGAAAATGGTGTTCTTGCTTACAAACGTACTTATAATGATGAAACGACTGTTATTGTTATTAACAATAGTTCTGAATCTCGTCATGTTACGATAAATGAAGATGAATTTGCTGATGATAAAGAGCTGAGAGGCTTATTAACGAATGATCTAGTAAAGAACAATGATCATCAATATAAGATTTTTATTGATCGGGAAGAAGCTGAAATATATGTATTATCCCAAAAATCTGGGATGAATCTTCCCTATGTAACTGCAACTATTATTGTGTGGGGTGCCTTTATTGCGTTTATCATAGCTGTATGGAGAAGATCTAAAAAGAAACGGTCCCAGGAATAGTTAAATAGTAAAAGCCAAAGGAA
>NZ_JBALPC010000081.1:2477-17114 GCF_036965225.1 Bacillus sp. JJ1474
TTCCTTTGGCTTTTACTATAGATTTTATTAACGGTAATTAACAAACTGCACCTCTACGGTTAGGCTCGCTTCCTTAATAGCGGCAATGATCTGTTGCAGATCGTCACGGTTTTTTCCAGTAACTCGAATTTGATCATCTTGTATTTGGCTTTTTACTTTTAAACCGCTGTTTTTAATGAGTGTATTAATTTTCTTTGCATTTTCCTTATCGATTCCTTGGGCAATCTTGGCTCTTTGCCGTACTGTTCCTCCTGAAGCCCCTTCAATTTTTCCATAATCTAAATTTTTTATTGGAATGCCTCTTCTAATCATTTTACTTAATAGCACATCTTTAAGCTGACCAAGCTTATACTCATCGTCTGAAATTAGTACAAGCTCCTCTTTGTCCAGAGAAACGTGGCTTTTGCTTCCTTTAAAATCATAGCGGGTTTGAATCTCTTTCATGGCAATACTAATAGCATTGGTAACTTCTGAAAAGTCAACCTTGGATACAATATCAAATGAACTCTCTTTAGACATAATTGCCTCCTTAAGCTTCGTTTCTTTTCAAAAAGCTATCAATAATCATGATGTCCTTTTGAAAAGAGGTTTTACTTTACTTATAATTATAGTAAAATATAGCAGTCCCAACAACTTTAGGAGATATTGTCTTATATAATATAGATGATTATTAATAAAATTTAGAAGGATGAATGAATAATGCCTATAAAAGATTATATTGGCCGTACTGTAAAGCTAACAGTTGAAAGGCCAGCTGAATTTGGCTACTTTTTATCAGATGGCGAAGAGGATGTTCTCTTACACAAAAACGATACTGATATGCAGCTGGAAGAAGGCCAAGAGATTGAAGTTTTTCTATACACGGATTCTATGGGAAGAGCAGCAGCTACAACAACTATCCCTGAGATTACAACAGAATCTTATGGCTGGGCAGTTGTTAGTGATGAAAAACAGGAAATTGGTGTTTTCATCAATATCGGAATAAAAAAAGATATGCTCCTTGGAAAAGAAGATCTTCCTGTCCATCGGTCAGTTTGGCCAAAAGTCGGCGATTTGCTTTATATAACGTTAAGAGTGAACCGCAATAGTCGCATCTATGTAAAAGTTGCCACAGACCCAATAATCGAGCAAATGTCGATAAAGGCTACAAGACAAGATTTTAATAAAAACATTCATGGCCATATTTATCGAACAGCAAAGGTTGGAAGCTGGGTTTATACGGCCGAAGGGTTTAAAGGTTTTATCCATGAGTCTCAGCGAAAAACAGAACCGCGTCTCGGAGAAAAGATTGAAGGCAGAATAATTGATGTAAAAGAGGATGGAACGATCAATGTTTCTTTAGCGCCGAGAAAACAAGAGGCACTTGATGAGGATTCTGAAAAAATCCTCTCCTATTTACAATTGCGCAACGGGGCTATGCCTTATAGTGATAAAAGCGCTCCAGAGGATATACAGGATCGCTTTCAGCTTAGTAAAGCCTCCTTCAAACGTGCATTAGGGCGGTTGATGAAGGAAGGGAAAATCTATCAAGAAGAAGGCTGGACTTATATGAAGAAATAAACGAGCAAGCTGTGCTTGCTCGTTTATTTTGTCGCAGATTAACGGGCTGTAAGACCCCCATTTCAAGAAGGTGAGTAAAACAAAAATTTCAAAGTGGGGGATCAACAGCCCGTAAAGGCCCGATTATACGAACACAGACTAAGAACGCCACGTCCTGTGGCAACGTCGGCACTAGCACGTCCTGTGCGTCGGAAAACCCCCACTGATTGAAGTTTCACTTTATAGGTGATCAGTTGTTTTAGAGTACTGGTTTTTTCCTGCCTTACGGTTTTTCTCACGCATCATATTTTTTTCATGCCTGAGGGCATTATTATCCTTCGCTTTTTTATCATTATCAGAAGTACGGGGCATAATATGAATACTCCTTTCCATATATTCACAAATTCAATATGATTAGACAACCTTCAATAGAAGGCTAGCCTAATCATATTGTCTGTAAAAATGAAAAGGAGTATTCGCAGGGATTGATAAGTGTTATTTTACATTATTTAAAAAGAAGATAGCGATTGTCCCGGACCCAGTATGGGAGCCAATGGAAGCCCCAATAGAGGAAATGAAAACTTCTTTAACGTTAAATTCCTGTACGATTAGTTCTTTTATTTCAAAAGCAGTTTCTTCATCGTCCGCATGACTAATACCTATGACCTGACGATCAAAGTTTTCGCCTCTTTCTTTCATTAATTCAATAATGCGGCGAAGGAGTTTCTTTTTTCCTCTATGTTTTTCAATCGGAACTAGCTTGCCATCTTCAACATTCAGTAACGGCTTGATATTAAGCAGCCCGCCCAAAAATGCAGAAGCCTTTGAAACACGTCCGCCTTTTGCTAAATAATCGAGGTCGTGGACCGTAAATAAATGCTCCATATGCTTACAGCGGTATGTAATGTCTTCTAAAATAGTCTCCTTGGATGCGTTTTCTTTAGCTAATTTAACAGCTTCTTTAACAATTAAGCCAAATCCAAGTGAAGCACATTTCGTATCAACAATAGTTAGGTTGAAATCAGGATAGGTTTCCTTTACTTGGTCAAGCATCATAACGGCGGTTTGGTATGTACCTGATAATTCTGATGAAAATGCAATATAAATTCCATCCTCATTATTTTTTGCCATGTTTGTAAAAGCTTCTTCAAAGGCTAGAGGAGAAGCTTGGGACGTTTTCGGCACTTTACCTTCACGGATTGCTTCATAAACTGTTTTTGGGTTTATCGTAACTAAATCTTCATATTCAGTATCATCTAAGTGAACTTTTAATGGAAATAGTGTTACATTATTTTCTTTTAAAAAACTTAAAGGTAAATCACTTGCACTGTCTGTCAAAATTTTTACTGACATACATATTCACCTGCTTTCCATACTGTTTATTCTTAAGTTTATAGAAAATAGGACAAAAAGACAATATAAATACCATTTTTGGGTAATACTTATAATTTAGGTAGGTGATCACATATGATTTGGTTAAGAACAAAGAAATTAATCATCGTATTAATTGGTGCGTTTCTCGCGGCGATTGCTATGAACTTCTTCCTAATTCCAGCGAATATTTATTCCAGCGGATTTGCAGGTGCTGCACAGCTTTTATCCAGCATATTTGAAGGGAGAATCTCTACTGGAATTTTCCTATTTGTTTTAAATGTTCCAGTTGCTCTTCTAGGCTGGATGAAGGTAGGAAGGTCCTTTACGCTATTTAGTTTTATCAGTGTTCTGGCTATGTCGATCTTTTTAGAAGTGATTCCTGTAAAGGAGTTTTCGAACGATATCTTATTAAATGCAGTTTTTGGTGGAGTGATTGGAGCTGTTGGAGTAGGAATAACTTTAAAATGGGGAGCGTCAACAGGTGGAATGGATATTATTGCAATGGTCCTTTCACGTTTAAATGATAAACCGATTGGCACGTATTTCTTTCTATTAAATTCGATTATCATTATAACAGCAGGTGCCCTTTACGGCTGGGAAAAGGCATTGTATACAATTGTGACGCTTTACGTGTCAACAAGGGTTATTGACGCCATTCACACGAGACATGAGAAACTAACGGTTATGATCATTACGAAAAAATCAGATGAAATGAAAAAAGTCATTCATGAAAAACTGCTTAGAGGAATTACCATTGTACCTGCCAAAGGTTCATTTACTAATGAGGAAAAGGAAATGCTCATGATTGTTATCACTCGTTATGAATTATTTTATTTAGAAAGAATAATAAAAGAGATAGATTCAAATGCTTTTACTAATATTGTGCAAACAGTTGGTGTATTAGGTCTCTTCCGCAAGGATTAATTTACCTTTGGAGGGTTAAAATGCTTCAGATTATTATTGCCTATTTATTCATGATTGGCTCCTTTTCGACATATGCTGGAGAAATGATGACCCATTCTTTCGTCAGTTATAACGACATGGAGGGAGTAGCCACGGAAAACAATGCGTTTCGAAAAATAGAGGTAAGTGGCGAGAAAGGGAGTTACACAGTAATTGGGGAAGCACGGTCAAACAGCGGAGAGTTTTTCTATGTCGTTGAGGATGGACATAATG
Source organism: Bacillus sp. JJ1474 (assembly GCF_036965225.1). Lineage (NCBI taxonomy): Bacteria > Bacillati > Bacillota > Bacilli > Caryophanales > Bacillaceae > Bacillus > Bacillus sp. JJ1474. Next base: position 6,567 of record NZ_JBALPC010000081.1, read on the forward strand.
AATTTATTTCTGAGAAGAGGCTGGCAACGAAGGAAAAATTTCCTTCATGGTCAACAATAAAAATAGATATAAATTTTCCGGAAGAGAATTTCCCTGAGAGCGGTACCATTATTCTTTATTTGTATGAGCGAAATGAAGAAGGCAAAATGATAAATGCACTTCCAGTAATCCTGGATAAAGTTCAACAAGCTGACAAGTAGAATGTCAGCTTGTTGTTTCTGTTATGATTGAGGATTTGAAGGAATTTCATCTAACGCTTGCTGCATGCCTGCTAACTGTTCCTGCTCTGCTCTTGTCGAGTTTGCGTATGCAGAGCTTAAGGCATTTTTGGCTACTGCAACAGCGCTAGCCTGCTCAGAGGGGAATGCCGCTTTTGCCATGTTTACAGATTGTTTCGCTTCTTGAAATAATCTATTCCCCATTTTATGCCCCTCCAATAGAAGAATCTTTCACATTAGCCATTTTCTCTGCCTCAGCCTCTGCATATGTTGTATGATAAGGGATACGTTCTGCATGTTTAGTAACGGAATCTACACCCTGCTGAACAAAGCGTTTCGATTTATTACGTCTACCCAATCGAATCCCCTCCAGAAAAGAAGTTATTGAAACAGCTTATCTGCTGCCTCGTTGATTAGTATGCTCTAATCGAATCTTTTAAAAAGGGGAATATCTTGGTCTTTTTTCTAAGATGAGGCATAATTATAGCTTCAAATTTAATAATTCATTTAAATAAACGGCAACACCGTCTTCTTCATTTGTTAAGGTAACATCTTTTGCCACTGATTTAACCTCATTTATTCCGTTCCCCATAGCGATTCCATATCCTGCAAATTCAAGCATTTCCAGATCATTGTCCTCATCGCCAAAAGCGATAATTCTATCAGCAGGAATCTGGAAGTAATCAGCTGCTCTTTTCAGCCCAACAGCTTTATTTAATCCCGCCTTTACTATTTCAATAACATGAAACGGGGCCGCCCAGCTTCGGTGGTCAATGACTTCAGCATGGAGGCTCGATAGATGATCACGAATCGTTTGCACATGCTCCTGATCGGTATGAATTAACATACTTGTAGGAGAGGCGTTTAGAAAATTGCGCAAATCACCAGTCGTCACATTCGGCTCACCGAAGCCAAATATTTCTATAAGCTTTTTATCTTGATAATGGAAGTAAACATCATCAATGACCTCTGCAATAATGTTATGAAAATGAAAGGAACTGCATCCCTCAACAATTTCTTTAGCAATATTTACTTCTAGCGGTGTATGATAAACTCCCCACTTTTTATCCTTTGGATGATGCACAAAAGCTCCGTTGAAATTAACAATTGGAGTATCAAGATTCATTTCTTTATAATAAATTTCACTTGAACGAAAAGGTCTTCCGGTTGCAATCATGACAATATGCCCTTCTTCACGGGCTTTTTGAATCACTTTTTTTGTTTTTAATGATATTGTCTTATCATCCTTTAGCAACGTACCATCTAAGTCTAGCGCGATCAAATGCTTTTCTGCCATAATAACAACACCTTCTTTATACAATTTTTTCTATTTCAAGTGTAAAGCTTTAGAAAAAAGAAAGTCCTCATGGTACACTAAATGAGAAATGTTCCTACTCTCGTACCCAACATAAATATGTTTAAAACCAAAAAAATAACTATAAACACTATGTTAACAAATATTCGTTTGTTTTGGCTAATAGGAAGGTTAAAGTTTTTTACTGTTTTAATCTAAACTTGCAAATNNNNAATATATAGGTTGGCTTAACATTAGGAGGCTTTACAATGATTACCGTAAAAAATTCCAAAATTAACGAAATCCCCTTTCTGCATATTGCGGATTCGAATAATTGGGAAGAAAAACTTCCATCTATCATCTTTATTCACGGTTTCACAAGCAGGAAGGAATTTAATCTGCACTATGCTTACTTACTAGCTGAAAAAGGGTTTCGTGTAATCCTTCCTGAAGCACTCTACCATGGTGAAAGGAGTACTGGACTGTCGGGAAACGAACTGAATTTACATTTCTGGGAGATCATCATTCGAACAATCGAAGAATTGGAGATCGTAAAAAGTTCCTTCGAAGATGAGCAATTGATAGAACCTAGTAGAGTAGGTGTTGTTGGGACTTCAATGGGGGGAATTGTCACATTAGGTGCCCTTACTCAATACCCTTGGATAAAAGTGGCCGCAAGCTTAATGGGTATGCCTTACTATGAGAAGTTTGCCTTGCACCAAATAGATGAACTTCAACGTCATGGAGTTGACATTCCACTCACTAATGATGAAATGGCTCATTTGATGAACAAAATTAGAGAACTTGATTTAAGTAAGCAGACTGATAAACTTGGAAATAGACCATTGCTATTCTGGCATGGCAAACAGGATTCGGTCGTTCCTTATTCACCTGCCTTTCATTTTTATGAAACGATTAAACCTTTATACGATAAACAACCGGAAAATCTTTCATTTATTAGTGATGAGAAAGCTGGTCATAAAGTGAGTACGACAGGGGTTATGGAAACAGTAAAATGGTTTGAAACTTATTTATAAAGTAAATTTACTGCCTGATGTGATGCCCATCATTTATATTCAAGATTATATTTGATAAGATAATAATTAGAAACATAGAAGAAGGAGTGTTATAGCAGATGGATCAAGAGGTAAAAGATAGTATTATGGGTGCTCTAGAGCTAGTAGTTGACCCAGAACTTGGTGTGGATATCGTTAATCTTGGATTGGTATACGATGTTAAGATGGATGAAGAGGGAAAGACGACCGTTGATATGACTTTAACGTCAATGGGCTGTCCTCTTGCTGGAACAATTGTAGAAAATGTAAAGAGTGCTCTAGCAGATATTCCAGAAGTGAAAGAGACGGAAGTAAATATTGTCTGGAATCCGCCATGGTCAAAGGATAGAATGTCTCGATATGCCAAGATTGCTTTAGGGGTTCGTTAGAGGTGAGAGGCTGATGAAGAATAAAGTCATTCTAGTTAGCTCAGATCAGCTTGGAAAAGGAGATAAGGAGCTTGGTGAAGGCGTTCTTGAAACCTTTTTTACATTGTTAAAGCAAAGAGAGGAATTACCTGCAGCGATTTTTTGCATGAATAGCGGTGTATTTGCATTAACTGAACAATCCTTTGCTTCAGTTCATCTTAAAGAGCTGGAGGAAAAGGGAGTAGAAGTAATTGCCTGCAAAACTTGTGTAGACTATTACGGAGTAGAAAATAAATTAATTGCCGGTAAAATAAGCGGGATGCCAGCGTTTATCGATCTTGCATCCAAATATGAAGTCATTACGATATCATAAAACAGCAGGGGCTTATGCTCTTGCTGTTTTATTTTGACTAAACTAAATAATCGAAATGGTTATTGGACAGGTTCTGGGATTTAGTTTGAAAAGCTGTCCAATAACTACGGTTTACTTGACAGGTTCTGGGAATTAGTCGAAGAGCTATCCGATAACTATGGTTTACTGGACAGGTTTTGGGAATTAGTCGAAAAGCTGTCCAAAAAAACAAATTTATCTGACATGCTTTGCTATTTAGTCAAAAACCTGTCCAATTACTCCAATCTAGCAAGTATATATGTCCAGTTAAGAAAGATCCAACTATCTGATAATCCTCAATGTGAGATTTCTCACTAATTTATTCTGCATTATCCCTTATACTACAATTGCAATCAATATTTAGATAAAAATCCTTGCGATAAATTGCAATGGAAATAGTGAAATAAGAGAGGAAGGATTCTAATGTCCTTTAGCCGCGATTTTAATAAAGATCCTTTTATTGTGATTTGGGAATTAACTAGAGCATGTCAGTTAAAATGTCTTCATTGCCGGGCAGAGGCTCAATATAGAAGAGATCCCCGTGAATTATCATTTGAAGAAGGACAGGAATTAATTGATCAAATCTATGACATGAATAATCCGATGCTTGTCTTTACCGGGGGTGACCCATTGATGAGGGAGGATGTTTTTGATATTGCGAAATATGCAGTGGACAAAGGTGTCCGCGTTTCAATGACCCCGAGTGCTACTCCAAATGTGACAAAGGAAGCGATTGAGAAAGCAAAGGAAGTAGGATTATCACGCTGGGCTTTCAGTCTTGATGGTCCAACCCCTGAGATTCATGATCATTTTCGAGGAACAGCAGGATCATTTGATTTAACAATAGAAAGAATTAAGTATTTGCATGAGCTTGAAATACCTGTTCAAATAAATACTGTTATTTCTCGTTATAATATTGATTACTTAGATGAGATGGCGAAGGTTGTAGAAGATTTGAAATGTGTTCTCTGGAGTGTCTTTTTCCTAGTTCCAACTGGCAGGGGACAGGAAAGTGATATGATTTCACCTGTTGAACATGAAAAGGTATTTAAGTGGCTATATGATTTAAGTAAAAGGGTATCCTTTGATATAAAAACAACAGCAGCCCAGCATTATCGCCGTGTTGTTATTCAGAATAAAATGAGAGAGGAACATGCACAAAACGGTGACATTAAATATTTAGATGCTTTGACTCAACAAGGATTAACTGGGTCCATTGATGGTCTTGGCAGAGCTCCTAAAGGCGTCAATGACGGAAATGGCTTCGTATTTATTTCACATATTGGAGACGTCTACCCAAGCGGGCTCCTGCCAATTAAAGCAGGGAATGTAAGGGAGCAGCCTTTAGCTGAAATCTATAGGGAATCACCTATATTCAAGAATTTAAGAAATCCAGATCAATACAAAGGCAAGTGCGGAGTATGTGAATTTAGATATGTTTGCGGCGGCTCTCGTTCCCGTGCGTATGCAGTCACAGGAGATTATATGGAAAGTGAACCTTTCTGCGTATACATTCCAAAAACATTAAGGAAAAAAGCAACATCTTAAAAGTTGGATAAAAAAGGTGACTCTGGTAGTTGGTCTATACTCACTCTTCAAACTGTATATAATTTTTTGAAAGAGCATATTATATTAAGTATTATATGAGTTAAACTTTGCCCAATTACTAAAGTCCCCCTCTTTGGCTTTTTTAACTAAATTTAACTGAAAGGCCTAATAAAGGCATATAGTATGCTACAATGTTTCAAAAGAGGTCACCCTCAATGGAGTTGATAGGATGGAAAAATCAATCGTTAAAGATCAATTGAATCGACCACTAAGAGATCTGAGGATTTCGGTAATTGACCGCTGTAATTTTCGCTGCACGTATTGTATGCCTGCAGAGAAATTTGGACCGGATTTTGCTTTTTTGCCGAAAAGCGAACTATTAACATATGAGGAAATTGAACTTCTTGCGAAAATATTTGTAGATCTTGGTGTAGAAAAAATCAGACTTACAGGCGGAGAACCATTGCTTCGAAAGGATTTGCCGATTCTCGTGAAAAAGCTTGCGGCAATAGATGGGCTAAAGGATCTCGCATTAACGACAAATGGAGTCTTGCTTCCAAGGCTTGCAAATGATTTAAAGGAAGCCGGGTTACAACGGGTAAATGTTAGCTTAGATTCATTAAATGACGAGTTATTCGGAAAAATAAATGGCAGAAATGTTGCGGTTCAAGAAGTTCTCAATGGAATTAAGGCTGCCCAAGAGGCAGGACTCTTCGTAAAAATTAATATGGTCGTAAAAAAGGGATTAAATGAATCTGAAATCGTACCGATGGCAAAATTTTGCAAAGAACACGGACTACAGCTTCGGTTTATAGAATATATGGACGTTGGCAGCACAAATGGATGGAAAATGGATGATGTTATCACAAAGAAGGAAATTTATGAAATCTTAAAGGAGCACTTCCTATTGGACGCTGTTGATCCTGATTATTATGGCGAAGTTGCCAAACGTTATCGATATGAAGGGACAAATGTGGATGTAGGGTTTATTCCATCTGTATCGGAATCCTTTTGTTCAAGCTGCACGCGATCAAGACTGTCAGCAAATGGACAGATTTTCACCTGTCTGTTTAATGGAGATGGGCATGATATGAAGGCGTTTATGAGGAACGGTGCGTCAGAAGCTGAAATAAGAAACAGAATCATCGATATTTGGAGCGGTAGAAAAGACCGTTATTCAGACGAACGGACTGAAGAAACAGCAAAAAATCGCAAGAAAATTGAGATGTCCTATATTGGTGGTTAATCATCCCTGCCTAGTCTGGGATGTTTTTTTATAAAAAAAAGAAATCGGCAACCAATCGCCGATTTCCTTTCGCAACATTATGATTAAAAATATCTTGGGAATAAAATGTTATTTTCCAAATGTACATGCATGAATGTTTGTCCTTCAAGCATTTCAAGACGCTTGTACACGAGCGTATACGTTCCGCAAGCATCCAGTGGCAGCTCATAATCAGATGTCGTTTCTCTTAGCTGTCTTAAAAGTCCCCCAGCGTGGTCATGTTCCTTCTCAAGTTCTTTAATGTAGTTAATAATCTCTTCGCGGTTAGGTACTTCAGGATCTTCTAATTGTTTCAGCAATGGGAAAACTGTGTCTTCCTCCTTTGCTGTATGTTCAATCATTTCCTTCTTGAACTCATAGAATGGCTCATATACCTTCAATAGCTCAGGGTGATGATCACCGTGTACCTTTGCTACCTTTGTTACATATGGACTTAACTGGGCAAGTTCATCTAATAATGGAACATGATAATGCTGCATGACATGGTTGATAATTTCTTCAGATGAACTGTCCGTCCATACTTCCATATTGTCCTTTTGATTTTCTTCTTTAACATATACTTCGTTTAAGTCTGCCATTAATTGCTCCATGTTAACGGACAGCTCGGTTGCAGCCGTTATTAATGGAATGTTTCCGCCGCAGCAAAAATCTATACGATAGCGTTTAAATACATCACTTGTTTTCGGTTGTTCATTAACTATATCCTTTACTAATGTTGTTTCTGAAAAAGCCATGGTCATGATAATCCTCCTAATCAAGCTTTATTTACATATACAGCATAAACGATATTTCATTGTTAGCTGGTGACTGTAATCACACTTATGAAAATTATAGACAAATAATAGAAATTTAGTGTGAGCTATATTATATGAAATCAACATCAATACACCTATAATATAAGGATAATGATGTCTCTATAGGAGCTGATAAAATGGTTGAAAGAAGAAATCCCATTCCTGTTGGTGAAGCAGTTCAGCGGGTAATGAACTTTGAAAAAACAGGTCACATAGAATACGTCTCAATAAATGAGAGTTTCGGAAGGTATTTGGCAGAAGATATAACTGCCACTAATGATGTGCCTCATTTTGACCGTTCTCCATATGATGGTTTTGCTGTCAGAGCGGTCGATACGAAAGAAGCATCACCAGACAATCCCATAGAATTTGAAGTTATTGATCATATCGGTGCCGGACACGTGACAAGTAAAATGGTTGGCTCATTCCAGGCGGTTCGCATTATGACAGGGGCACAGATGCCTGCAGAATGTAATGCCGTTGTAATGCTTGAGTTAACGAAAGGCTTTGAAAAAAACGGGAAAAATTATATGTCCATTAAACGTTCATTCAATCCTGGGGATAATATCTCATTCCGAGGTGAGGATGCAAAAGAAGGGGACATTCTTATTAAAAAAGGGGCAAAAATAAATCCAGGAATTCAGGCCATACTAGCCACGTTTGGCTATGCAAAGGTTCCGGTTGCAAAAAAGCCGGTAGTAGGTCTATATGCTACAGGAACTGAGCTGTTGGATGTAGATGATCAGCTACAGCCTGGCAAAATAAGAAACAGCAACTCTTATATGATTGCTGCCCAAATAGAACGCACGGGTGCAGAAGTTAAGTATTTTGGTAAACTTCCTGATGAGTTTGACACATGCTATGAAGCGGTAAAATCAGCTTTAGATAAAGTAGATATACTGATCACAACAGGTGGAGTTTCAGTCGGTGACTTTGATTATCTCCCAGCCATATATAGTAAAATGAATGCTGAAGTGCTTTTTAACAAAGTAGCCATGAGGCCTGGCAGTGTGACGACTGTAGCACAGTTAGAAGGAAAGCTTTTATTCGGTTTATCGGGAAATCCATCCGCTTGCTATGTTGGTTTCGAACTATTTACCCGTCCAATCATAAGGAAAATGCTTTTTGCTGAAAAGCCTCATCTTCGGAAAGAAAAGGCTGAACTTACGGTTGAATTTGCAAAAGCAAATCCTTTTACCCGCTTTGTTAGAAGTACTGTCACTGTAAAGGACGGAAAATTATTGGTTTTTCCAAGTGGTGTAGACAAATCCAATATCGTAATGAGCCTGGCAGGAGCTAATTCCTTAATGATTCTTCCAGGGGGAACGAGGGGCTTTCAAGCAGGCTCTGAAGTGGATGTATTGCTGCTAGAGGACTATGACGGAAGCGAGTGGCCATGGTAATGTCTCCATATGTTTTTCAAGTGGTTGGTTACCAAAACAGCGGGAAAACAACACTTGTAAATAAAATTATTACTCATCTTACGAAACATGAATTAACAGCCGCAACGGTTAAGCATCATGGGCATGGAGGAAAGCCTGAACTGCTTGAAACGAAGGATTCTAGTCAGCATATTTCTTCTGGGGCACTCGCAGCTATTGTGGAGGGGGATGGCAGAATCCTTCTCCAAGCCGAGAAAATAAAATGGACGATTGATGAGCAGCTTGTAATCCTAAAGCAATTTAACCCAGACTTTATTATTATTGAAGGCCATAAGCATGCCAGTTATCCGAAAATTGTCATCCTGAAATCGGTTGATAGCTATAAACTTCTTACAACCTTAACGAATATTAAAGCAGCTTTGTATTGGGATGAGGAAAATGCCACGATTAGAGATGCTTATCCTAACATTCCATTTTTTTCTATCCATGATAATGCAGGGGAAGAATGGATTATCAAGTTCCTAATAAACCAGCAAAGTAAATAAAATGAAAACGCCTCAAAACCGTCACAATTTGGCGGTTTTATTCCTTTCTGTGATAATTTTCACTTAAAGAAAATGAATTAGCAGATATAGTAAAGTCAGCATTCCAAAGGGAGGAGAAAATAGTGAAGCTATTTTTACCAAAACAGCACGGGGCTTGGGCGATGCTAATGATCCCGTTTTGGCTGGGAGTTGCTGCAAATGATTTCATGTGGATACATATCCCTTTTTTCTTTGGCTGGCTATTACTGTATTTAGCTACATATCCAATGCTCCTTTTATTTAAAAGGAAAAAGATAAATTTCTATCGAAAATGGACGATTATCTATGTAGTGCCGGCTTTGATATTGCTCTTGATACCATTATGGGAAAGACCTTCCATAGTGATATTTGGGCTGGTTATGATTCCTTTCTTTACCCTTAACGCCTATTATTCATCGAAAAACAGGGATCGTGCATTAGGCAATGATTTGAGTGCTATTATTGTGTTTTCAATAGCAGGGTTAGCTAGTGGCTTTCTTCCAAATGGAGACCTGATTAGTGAGGTTTGGACAGTCTTTATTGCCTCCATTTTATTTTTTACTGGCAGCACCTTTTTTGTAAAAACAATGATAAGAGAAAAGAAAAACCAAAAGTATAAATGGATATCCTGGTTATTTCATATAGCGATTATTATGGTCTGGATCATGACGGGCAATTGGTTAGTAGTGGCAGCCTATATCCCAAGCCTAATTAGAGCCGTCATTTTTTACGGCAAAGGCTTGACGATGGCCAAATTAGGGATTCTTGAAATTGTAAATGCCGCTTATTTTTTCATCATAGTTCTTATTGCCATACAATAAAAAAAACGCTTCGACTAAGCGTTTTTTTTGAGCTAATCAATATTACATATCTCAACTGGGCAGTTTTCACAGTCTATTTCGTTTTTTAAATAGCTAAGGCTGTGGATAGTAATGATTCCTTTTTCTACCGAAATAATTTCTTTTTTTCGAAGTTCTCCTAACATCCGGTTAACCACTTCTCTGGATGTTCCGCAAAAATTGGCGAGCTCTTGGTTCGTTAATGGGATGCTTAACGTAATTCCATCTTCGGAAATCACTCCATAGCTATTGGAAAGTCTAATCAATGTTGAATATAGGGCACCCTTTTTCCCATGGAGAATGAGATCTCTAAATTTAGTTTGTGTTTTTCGATATTGAAGGCTTGTCCACTTCATTAATTCAAGTGCTAGCTGATGCTCCTGTTTTAATCTTTCCTCTAATTCATTTTGAGCGATAACCGCAACCTCTCCAGCCTCAATTACCTTTGCACTTAACATATACCTTGGTGCTGAGCAGAAAAGTGTAAGCTCCCCAATGATATCACCTGTAGAGCACATTCTTAAAGTAAGCTCACGCCCATCTGGAACGATTTTACTTATTTGAATTAAACCGCTTTCAATAATAAACAGTTCGCTTGCTTTCATCCCTTCTTGGAATAGAAAGGTGCCTTTTTCAATTTTTCTTTTATGATTAACAGTTAGTAATAACTCTTTAAGCTCATTAGAAAACTCAATTTGAGACTCCATTTGATAAACCACCTTTTCCCGTAGTGTCTGTCCGTGGGAAAAACGAACCTTTAACGTTAGAATAATTCAATCTTTTAGGGATAATAACACTATTATATTGTAAA
>NZ_JBALPC010000081.1:17216-21494 GCF_036965225.1 Bacillus sp. JJ1474
AAAAAAAAATGATTAAATATACAATATGGTTAATGAAGGGAGAAGCTATGAACGTTTCAATTATTGGAACAACGGGATATGGGGGAGCAGAGCTGCTGAGGATATTACATAGGCATCCTGAATTTAAAATACAATCAATCCACTCATCTAAGAAAGATATCCCGATTTGGAAAGAATATCCCCACCTCTTTGAAATCATTGGTGACAACTTGCAAAACATTAATTCAAGTATGATCGCTGAACAATCAGATATAGTTTTTCTTGCTACGCCATCGGGAATTTCCGGACATTTAGCTGCTGATTTTGAAAATAAGAATATAACCGTTATTGATCTATCTGGCGATTTAAGATTACCAGCAGAGACATATAAGGCATGGTACAAACATGAACCTGTAAATGAATCTTTGTCTGCCAAAGCCGTCTATGGACTTTCAGAATGGTACAAAGAAGAGATTAGAGCTTCCAGATTAATCGCCAATCCTGGATGTTACCCGACTGCTACACTATTGGGCCTGGCCCCAGTCGTAAAAGAAAAGCTGATTAATCCATCGAGTATTATAGTCGATGCCAAATCAGGAGTATCAGGTGCCGGCAGATCATTAGCCCGAAATACTAGTTTTTCAGAGGCAAATGAGAACTTTAGAGTTTATAAGGTTAATGAACACCAGCATACGCCTGAAATTGAGAAACAGCTTTCAAGATGGAATAACGATATAAGTCCAATTACCTTTACAACACATCTATTGCCAATTACGAGAGGAATCATGATCACAGCCTATGCTCAATTATCAGCAGATCTAAATACCTCCCAACTGCTAGAGTTGTATAACGAAACTTACCGTGAAAATCCGTTCATTCGCATTAGGCCGGAAAATACATTTCCATCGGTAAAAGAGGTGGCTGGCTCCAACTACTGTGATATTGGTCTTCATGTCGATCCAAGGACCGGAAGATTAACGATTATTTCTGTTATTGATAATTTAATGAAGGGTGCAGCAGGGCAGGCTGTGCAAAATGCAAATATTATCTGTGGTTTTGAAGAAACGGCAGGTTTAGATTTTATGCCAATGTATCCATAAGGAGGAAGAAGAAATGCAAGCTGTTACTCAATCTGTATCCATAAAAGAGGTTAAAGGAGGAAGTATCATTTCTCCAAAAGGATTTAATACTTCCGGGGTGCATGCAGGTTTAAGGTATTCAAAAAAAGATCTAGGGATTATTATTAGCGAAATTCCAGCAAATTGCGCTGCTGTTTATACGACTAGCCATTTTCAGGCAGCACCATTAAAAGTAACACAAGAAAGCATTGAAGTGGAGAAAATGCTGCAAGCAGTGGTTGTTAATAGTGCTTGTGCAAATGCTTGTACCGGGGAAAAAGGAATAAAAGACGCTTTCCAAATGAGAAAATGGACAGCAGAAAAATTTGGATTAAAGGAGCACTACGTAGCAGTCGCATCAACGGGAGTTATTGGTGAGTATTTGCCAATGGATAAGCTTGAAATCGGGATTCAGAATTTACAGCCGGATAACGACTCTAAGCATGGTGAGGACTTTCAAACAGCGATTCTAACTACAGATATTGTGATGAAGAATTGTTGCTACAGCGCAGTTATTGATGGTTTAACGATTTCAATGGGCGGGGCGGCTAAAGGCTCTGGGATGATCAATCCGAATATGGCTACAATGCTAGGCTTTATAACTACAGATGCTCATATTGAAAGTGAACATCTTCAAGCTGCTCTAGGGCTTGTTACAGATACGACATTTAATCAAATAACAGTTGATGGGGATACATCGACAAATGATATGGTTCTTGTAATGGCCAATGGAATGGCCGGAAATAAGTCATTAACACCTAATCACCCTGATTGGGGAAAGTTTGTGCAACTACTTTCGAAGACATGTGAAAGCCTAGCAAAGCAAATCGCGAAAGACGGCGAAGGGGCAACGAAATTAATTGAAGTGGATGTAAAAGGTGCAGAAAGTGATCTTGAGGCACGACAAGTAGCTAAGCAAATTGTAGGGTCAAACCTTGTGAAAACAGCAGTATATGGAGAAGATGCTAACTGGGGAAGAATCATCGGAGCTATAGGTCAGTCAAAGGTTCGTATAAACCCTAATACTGTCGACATTACGATTGGGCCAGTTACAATGCTTAAGAATAGTGAGCCACAGCCATTTTCAGAAGAAGAGGCAAGCGAATATTTGCGCAGCCAAACAATTCATATTTATGTTGATCTTCACCAAGGAACTGGAGCAGGTAAGGCCTGGGGCTGTGACTTAAGCTATGATTACGTCAAAATTAATGCAAGTTACCGTTCGTAAGGGGGAAGTCACATGAAAACAATCGTTATTAAATGCGGTGGAAGTGTGATGGATGAACTAACCCCAATATTTTTTGAAAGTTTAATAGAGTTAGAAAAACAAGGCTACCAGCTTATATTCGTACACGGGGGAGGACCTGATATTAATAAAATGCTTGATCTTTTTCAGGTCCCTCATGAATTTGTTCAAGGGCTTCGTAAGACAACTTCACAAGCTCTTGAAATTGTCGAAATGGTTTTGTCTGGTCAGACAAACAGAAAACTAGTAGCTAAACTCCAGTCTTATGGATTAAAGGGTTTTGGTTTAAATGGAAGTGACGGAGGGGTCTTGCAAGGGGAGTTTCTTGACAAGGAGCAGCTTGGATTTGTCGGTGATGTTACGAAGGTGAACAAAGAGGTAATCACCATGCTTTTGCAAGACCGATTTATTCCTGTCATTACGCCAATTGCAGTTACCGAAGATGGAGCAAAGCTAAATATAAATGCCGATTTTGCTGCAGCAGCTGTAGCAAATGCATTAGAGGTTGAACATTGTATTTTTGTCACAGATGTAGATGGGATTATGATTGATGGCAACATCGTGCTTCAAACAAATACTGAAGAGATAGATAGATACATTAATGAAGGACAAATCACTGGCGGAATGATTCCCAAGGTTAAATCAGCTGTAGCCTCTATCGAAAAAGGAATAAAAAGTGTGATGATTGTTTCAGGAAAAAAGAGATTTTTTGATGGTTTACAATGGATTGGAACAGAAATCAATGCCAAAGAGAGGGTATTAAAATGAGCCATTTATTTCCGACATATGCCCGTTGGGACGTTGAGCCAGAGCAGGCAGAAGGCTGTGTAATGATAGATAAAAACGGAAAAAGATATTTGGATTTTACAGCAGGAATTGGAGTTTGCAATCTAGGCCATCGCCCTGAGGTCGTGCAAAAAGCAATCAGCAGCCAACTGGACCGATTCTGGCATGTTTCCAATTTATTTATTCAAGGGGAGCAAGAGAAGGCTGCAAAACTGCTAGCTGAAGGTGCTAAGATGGATTTAGTATTTTTTTCAAACAGTGGTGCTGAAGCGAATGAAGCGGCAATTAAGCTCGCTAGAAAAGCTACTGGCCGAAAGAAAATCATTACCTTTACGAATTCTTTCCATGGACGGACTTTTGCCACCATGTCGGCAACAGGACAGGATAAAATAAAAACCGGTTTTGGTCCTATGCTTGAAACATTTGTCTACTTGCCTTTTAATGATTTAGATGGATTTAAAGAGGCGATGGATAACGAAACAGCTGCCATAATGCTTGAAGTTGTTCAAGGTGAGGGCGGAATTCATATTGGAAAGCAAGAGTTTTTACAGGGTGTTCAGGAATTATGTAAAGAGTATAATGCCCTTTTCATTATTGACGAAATTCAAACTGGGATTGGGCGGACAGGTGCACCGTTTGCATTTCAGCAATTTAACTTAACACCTGATATTGTCACCTCTGCGAAAGGGTTAGGAAATGGCTTGCCAATTGGAGCAGTAATCGGGAGAAAGGAACTAGAAACAGTCTTTGGACCTGGAAGCCATGGGTCAACCTTTGGCGGAAATCCCCTTTCAGTTGCTGCGGCTATTGCTACAATGGAAACTATATTTCAAGAGGAATTTTTACAGAATGTCCTAAACAACAGTCAATATCTGTTAAAGAAAATATGCAGTGATTTAGGTTCATTAGAAGAGATTAATGAAATTAGAAATCTTGGCTTCATGTTCGGAATTGAAACGTCTATTGATTTGCCTGTTTTATTAAAGGAACTTAGGGAAAATGGATTGTTAGCCCTGCCAGCAGGCAGTAATGTATTACGGCTTTTGCCGCCTTTAACGGTATCAATTTCCGAAATGGATGAAGCAGTAAATATAATTAAAACAGTAATAAAAAAATTCTCTAAAACAGCCGTATAGGTTGATAATTTTT
>NZ_JBALPC010000081.1:21544-26422 GCF_036965225.1 Bacillus sp. JJ1474
TAAAAATACATCAGAAAAGGATTATAAAACTACTTTGAAAATAAATTTATTTATAAGTATGCTCTAAATAAATCAAATCCATCGTTGCTTCGACTAAAAATTGCTTGGGAAATATTAAACGTCAAATAAAATTGGAAAAAAATACAAATAAAAGGAGTGATTGAATTGGCTATTTCAATTCAAACAGCAGATAACAAACTTAATATTAAAGGAAATGATTTTTTAGCTTTAGCAGATTTCTCTCCAGAGGTTATAAGTGGTTTACTTCAAAAAGCTAAGAAGCTTAAGAATGCAGCATTGCTTGGTGAACACATTGCTCCCTTACAGGGTAAAATTCTAGGGATGATATTTGAGAAATCATCTACACGTACGAGAGTTTCATTTGAAGCTGGCATGATTCAGCTTGGGGGTCAGGCTTTATATTTAAATAGTCAAGATCTCCAATTAGGAAGAGGGGAGTCCATTGCTGATACGGCTAAGGTTCTTTCACATTATGTAGACGCCATTATGATTCGTACTTTTTCGCATAAAACTATTGAAGAGCTTGCTTTACATGCAACGATTCCAGTCATTAATGGGCTGACAGATTTGTACCACCCATGTCAGGCATTAGCAGATTTATTAACTTTACAGGAAACTAAAGGTGAATTAGCAGGGTTAAAGCTAGCATATGTTGGTGATGGAAATAATGTTGCCCATTCATTAATGATTGGCGCAGCAAAACTAGGAGTAAATATTACGGTAGCCACTCCAGTTGGTTATGAACCAAATGCAGATATCGTTAATAAGGCAAAAGGGTTTGCTGCTGCTAGCGGAGGAAATGTAGCGATAACAAATAATCCATATGAAGCTGTAAATGGTGCAGATGCTATTTATACAGACGTGTGGACGAGTATGGGGCAAGAGGCCGAAAATGAAAAAAGACTGAAAGACTTCACAGATTTCCAAGTAAACGAGAGTCTTGTCAAAAATGCGAAGAATGATTTCACTTTCCTTCATTGCTTGCCAGCACATAGGGGAGAAGAAGTTACAGCAAATGTGATTGATGGACCGAATTCAGCTGTCTTCCAGCAGGCTGGCAACAGACTTCATGTTCAAAAAGCTCTATTATCGGAAATTTTATAAAAACAAAAGGCCTTCTTACTGTTGGAAGGCCTTTTGCTATTTTATTATGGTAAAAAGTTCTATCTCGCTGAATTTTTACGATGGAAATAATAGTAGTGATTCTAGAAATAAAGGAGGAATTTATGTATGGGGCAAAATCGTCAATTTAAACCGGGTCAGAAAGCACCTAATAATGGAGTTTATATTGAAGTTGGCGAAACCGGAAGCAATGTTAATAATCCACAAATGTTAAAGCTTAAGGCAGGAGATAGATTTCCTGAAAACTCCAACCATAACCGTGTTTGGACGTATCAAAGAAAACCTTAAGCTTAATTTATTATTCAGAGCCATCCATTTGTGGATGGCTTTACATATGCTATAATAACATTAAAGGTCAAAGAAGGTCAGAGAGGAGGATATGTATGGATATTAATAAAATGACGGAACGGATGCAGGACGGCATTATAAGTGCGCAAAATCTAGCAATAAGGGAACAGCATCAGGAAGTGGATGATGTTCATTTATTATTGGCTCTTCTCGGACAGGACAACAGTCTAATGGCATCTATTCTGAAAAAGTCACATGTATCAATTGAAAATATGAAAAAAGGTTTAGAACACATACTTAGGAAAAAACCGCAAGTTTCGGGAACCGGTATTGAACAGGGAAAGCTATATATTACGAGTAATCTTCAACGCAGTTTGGCAAGGGCAGATGAAATTAGAGAAAATTTTAATGATGAATTTATTTCAGTTGAACATGTCCTATTAGCCATCTCAGAATCAACATCCGAAGCGTCAGCAGCTTTTAACAAAGAGGGAATTAATAGTCATAAGCTAGAGATTGCGATAAAGGAAATAAGGGGGAATCAAAGGGTGACATCACAAAATCCAGAAGCAACATATGAAGCCTTAAAAAAATATGGGAGAGACTTAGTTGCAGAGGTAAAGGCGGGAAAGATGGACCCTGTAATTGGGAGAGATAGTGAAATTAGGAATGTCATTCGAATTTTATCTAGAAAAACAAAAAACAATCCTGTATTAATCGGAGAACCGGGTGTAGGGAAAACGGCAATAGTCGAGGGCCTTGCTCAAAGAATTGTACGAAGAGATGTTCCAGAAGGGTTAAAGGATAAAACAATATTCTCCTTAGATATGAGCTCTCTTATTGCCGGAGCAAAATTTAGAGGAGAGTTTGAAGAGCGTCTTAAAGCGGTTTTAAATGAAGTAAAAAAAAGCGAAGGAAGGATTCTTCTCTTTATTGATGAGATCCACACCATCGTTGGAGCAGGCAAGACGGAGGGGGCTATGGACGCAGGAAATATGCTAAAACCAATGCTCGCCCGAGGTGAATTGCATTGTATAGGTGCCACGACCCTTGATGAACACCGAAAATATATTGAAAAGGATCCAGCATTAGAAAGACGCTTTCAGCAAGTTCTCGTTCAAGAGCCTGATGTGGAGGACTCCATTTCGATCCTTAGAGGGCTTAAAGAAAGATATGAGATTCACCACGGGGTCAATATACATGACCGTGCCCTTGTTGCAGCGGTTACTTTATCGGATAGATATATAACAGACCGCTTTCTCCCCGATAAAGCAATTGATTTAGTTGATGAGGCTTGTGCTATGATTCGCACGGAAATTGACTCTATGCCACAGGAACTTGATGAGGTTACAAGAAGAGTAATGCAGCTTGAAATAGAGGAAGCAGCATTAAGGAAAGAAAGTGACGAAGCAAGTAAAGCTAGACTTTTGCTTTTGCAGAAGGAATTGGCTGATTTTAAGGAAAAAGCCGATCATATGCAAGCAAAATGGCAGTACGAAAAAGAAGGCATTCAGAAAATCCGTGAAAAAAGAGAACAGCTGGAAAAATTACGTCGCGAACTCGAAAAGGCCGAAAATGAATACGATCTAAATAAAGCAGCAGAGCTTCGACACGGAAGTATTCCTGCATTGGAAAAAGATATAAAACTGCTTGAGCAGGAAGTCAATGAGAAAGATGGAGAACGCTTATTAAGAGAAGAGGTAACAGAAGAGGAGATAGCGGACATTGTTGCAAGATGGACAGGCATTCCTGTAGCCAAGCTTGTTGAAGGTGAACGTGAGAAGCTCCTAAGACTAGAAAGCATTCTTCATGAAAGAGTGATCGGGCAGAATGAAGCAGTTGAACTTGTGTCCGATGCTGTTCTTCGTGCAAGAGCAGGGATTAAAGATCCAAATCGTCCAATAGGTTCTTTTATTTTCCTAGGTCCAACAGGGGTAGGAAAGACCGAGCTTGCGAAAGCTTTAGCACAAAGCTTGTTTGACAGTGAAGAGCATATTATTCGGATTGATATGTCTGAATACATGGAGAAGCATGCAGTTTCAAGATTAATTGGAGCTCCTCCCGGTTATGTCGGCTATGAGGAAGGCGGACAGCTGACAGAAGCAGTTAGAAGAAAGCCATACTCCGTTATTCTGCTTGATGAAATTGAGAAGGCACATCCAGAAGTCTTTAACATTCTTCTGCAAATGCTCGATGATGGAAGGATTACGGACTCACAGGGAAGAACAGTTGATTTTAAAAATACAGTGATTATCATGACGTCTAATATTGGTTCACAGTATTTGCTTGAACGCGTTAGCGGAGAAGAATATATAAATGAAGAAACTCGAAATAAAGTGATGAGTACATTAAGAGGACATTTTCGTCCAGAATTCTTAAATCGGGTAGACGAAATCACCCTATTTAAGCCTCTTGCATTAACAGAAATAAAGGAAATTGTTTCTAAGTTAATCAAACAGCTCCAAGAGAGATTATCTGATCAGCATATTCGCCTAAATATTTCAGAAACAGCTAAGGAGTATATTGCTGAAAATGGATTTGATCCTGTTTATGGTGCTAGGCCGTTAAAGCGTTTTATCCAAAGAAATGTAGAAACGATTTTAGCCCGCAGAATTATCAGTGGGGAAATTAAAGATTATAGTGAAGTATCGATTACGATTGAAAACGATGAATTAACAGTGAAAATCCAATAAAAAAAGGGAGTGACTTAGGAAGGGTATGCAAGCATACGCTAAAGTCACTCTCTTTTTTAGTGAATACCTTCTTTTTCCACTGGTCCTTCAGGAATGATCGTTGAAATAACAAAAATTAAAATCGTAGTACCTACTGCAAGAATGGATCCTGTTTTGAAATCAAAAGCTAAACCAAGCATGGAGCTTACAACATAAGTTAACATTTGAACAAGAAGAAAAGTCCAAAAAAACGTCCAAAAGAATCTCATCGTATTCACCTCTACATTATTAAATCCCTATCATATTACCATAAGGAGAAAAAATAATAAATGACTACAGCTGAAAAATTATGGCATGCCTTTGTATTTCACAAACTGCAAATAGTTTCCATATGAAAAATAGGCTATGTCCCGTTCATTTCATGTGAACCGTCATACATTATTATGAACTAAGCAGCAAGGGAGTTTTTCACGATGGAAAGCCGGAACTTTAGATTGGATACCGAATGGAATATGATCCATTATCCTAATAAGCCAAGCGGTTTCGGTATCCTAATCATTGGTGATGACAGGCACTTTGTTAATGAACAAGGGAGCTACTGGACACAGAATGAAGGAAAAGCAGCTTTATTAAAAATGCTAAATGAAGAGGGCTATACTATTTTTTATTCAAATCTTTACGGAAAGAATTGGGGAAGTGAAAGAGCAGTTAAACTGGCGAGAAGATTATATGAACATTTAATCCGCACAGAAATAATAAATGTGAAAATCAATAT
>NZ_JBALPC010000082.1:0-6533 GCF_036965225.1 Bacillus sp. JJ1474
GTAAAAGATATTATACAGTAGTTTATCAAATTTTTTTGAAATTCTAAATATGTTGATACTGAATTTTATAAAAATAAGCATGAATTGTCGATTTTGTTACAAACGGCTTTTTGGCACGTTACTTGCATTAGAAAATGAAAGGCAACTTAGCGAAGGGAGATTGAGTATGTGAAACATTGTGATGTGTTAGTGATTGGCGGCGGAATTATGGGCTGCTCCATTGCCTATTATACTTCTAAATCTGGAAAAGACGTAACGATCCTTGAAAAAGGAGAATTTGTCAGTGGAACATCATCAAGATGTGACGGGAACATCCTTGCCATTGATAAAGATCCGGGTTTTGACAGTCAAATGTCGTTAGTCAGCCAGAAATTAGTTGATGAGTTAAGCAGAGAATTAGAGCATAAATTTGAATATCGTGCACCAGGAAGTATTCTTGTTTGCGAGTCTGAGGAGGAAATGGAGGCAGCACAGAAATGGGTTAACCGTCAAAAAGAGGCTGGTCTGCCATTCCGTATGCTTGACCGTCAGGATATTCGCCAGGACTCAAAGTTTTTTGCAGATGATTTATTAGGCGGTTTAGAATGTGCGACTGACTCCACCGTTAACCCTTACATGCTCGCTTTTTCTCTGCTAGACGC
This sequence comes from Bacillus sp. JJ1474, assembly GCF_036965225.1. NCBI lineage: Bacteria > Bacillati > Bacillota > Bacilli > Caryophanales > Bacillaceae > Bacillus > Bacillus sp. JJ1474. The sequence goes on from NZ_JBALPC010000082.1 coordinate 642, forward strand.
AGCAACGAAATTAGGGGCTAAAGCCTATAAGCAAACAGAAGTAAAATCAATGAAAAAAGAAGAAAACGGAACTTTCACTGTGGAAACAACAAATGGAGTGTTTACAGCTAATCATGTTGTCAACGCAGCAGGGATATGGGCTCCAAAGTTGGGAGAAATGCTGGATCTACGTATTCCGATTGAGCCGAGAAAAGGTCATATTATTGTTGCATCAAGGCAGGAGCATGTAGGTTCGCGGAAGGTTATGGAGTTTGGTTACTTAATTTCTAAATTTGGCGGACAGCGCCGGGTTGACCCTTTAACAGAAAAATATGGGGTGGCACTTGTCTTTGAACCAACAGAGAGCCAAAACTTCCTTATTGGCAGCAGCAGGGAGTTCGCAGGATTCAATTTACAAGTAAATAATGAAATTCTTAAATGCATTGCCAATCGTGCGATCCGCTTTTATCCGAAAATGGCGGATATGATGGTGATCCGTTCATATGCGGGCTTGCGGCCATGGACAGAGGACCATTTGCCAATCGTTTCTAAAGTGGAGCATATTCCAAACTATTACATAGCGGCTGGTCATGAGGGAGATGGAATTAGCCTTTCAGCTGTTACAGGAAAAGTCATTGAAGAACTGATTAATAATAAGGAAACATGTATTCCTGTTGAGCCGCTAAGTTATAACCGGTTTACCTCTATTCAGCATTCATCTCCTGTCCTTTAAGTGGGAGATAAATGCAAAAAAGATAACTATTTCAACAGGGTTTATTCCCTTGCTGAATAAAGTTAAGCCTCCGGCGGATGCCTCAGATTTTTATCGGGCGATGCCCGATAAAAATCTGGGCGCAAATCTGCCAAAGCAGATTTGATAGAAAGGGTGTTGACCATTTGAAGGCAAATAGAGTCTTTACAACGATCGATACACATACAGGAGGGAATCCAACGAGGACATTGATTAGCGGTCTTCCAGAACTTAAGGGAGAAACGATGTCTGAAAAAATGCTCCACATGAAAAGAGAGTATGATTGGATTCGCAAATTACTAATGAATGAACCAAGGGGCCATGATGTCATGTCTGGAGCCTTATTAACAGATCCATGTCATCCTGATGCAGATTTTGGTGTGATTTATATAGAAACGGGCGGTTATTTGCCAATGTGCGGGCATGACACAATCGGTGTTTGTACAGCATTAATTGAGTCGGGATTAATTCCTGTTCAGGAGCCTGTTACTTCGATCAATCTAGATACTCCTGCTGGGCTAGTAGAAGTGGAGATTACCGTTGAAAACGGAAAAGCAAAAGAAGTTTCTTTCTGCAATATCCCAGCTTTTCTGCTAAAAAGTGTTTCCGTAGATGTTGAGGGCATCGGCAAAGTGGATGCGGATATCGCCTATGGGGGTAACTTCTATGCCATTATTGATGCAAAATCAGTTGGATTGGAGCTAGTGCCAGATAATGCATCAAAAATCATTGAAAAAGCGATCAAAATTAGAAATACGATTAACGAAGAAACTGAAATTGTTCATCCAGAACATTCATTTATTAGGGGATTAACGCATGTTGAGTTTTTTACAGAGCCTACTCATGAAGAGGCACATGTGAAAAATACAGTCGTTGTTCCTCCAGGAGGAATTGATCGCTCTCCATGTGGAACAGGTACATCTGCCAAACTTGCCGTGCTTTATTCAAAACAAGAAATTGTCATTGATGAAGAATTTGTCCATGAAAGTATTGTTGGCTCATTGTTCCGTGGGCGTGTTCTTGAGACCACAGATGTGAATGGAGTATCCGCGGTAGTAACGAGAATTGCGGGATCAGCTTGGTTAATGGGCATGCATAAATTCTTTTATAACGAAGATGATCCGCTTAAAGAAGGATTTCTCCTCATTCCCCCAATGGAGGAACATGAAATGGAGGACGTGAAATGAAAATTCAAAAGGCTTATACAGCAACAGATGTTCACGTAGCCGGTGAAGCTTTTCGCATTATTAAAGATGTGCCATTTATTCATTATGAAAGCTTGGAGCAATTAGATGAACAGTTTTTTCATGCATATGCCGATGAAATCAAGCTTTTATTAAATGAGCCCCGCGGATTTGCCGGTTTAAACGGTTGTCTAGTGCTTCCGCCATTTAACAGGGAAGCAGATGCAGCAGCTGTCTTTTTTAATCACGAACAAACAGTGCCATTGCATCATGCGGGGGCAGTAGCAGTGATTACTGCTTTATTGGAATGCGGACATTTATCACCAAAAGAATCAAATGAGTACACATTAGAAACTGTTAGCGGTGCCATTAAGGTTAACGCAGTAATGAAGGATGACGAGGTTGTTTCCGTTAAGCTAAAAACGAAGCCTAGTCAAGTGGTTCAATCGAATGTTCCATTGAACCATAATGAATTACAAACTGAGTACGCCCTTGTACAGGCAGATCAATTATATGCCATTTTTAACAAAAAGGATGTTTCATTCGAACTTCACATGGATGATCTTGCTGATGTACAAAGCTGGGGACAGGCAGTAAATGATGCATTTGCATCTAACGAATCGATTCAGAGGATCGTTTTATTGGATGATTCTGCAATAGAAACAGGACGAATCAAGACCGTCACCTTCCGCAGAGATAACTTTATCGTCCGTTCGCCAGGCTATGGGACGACTTCAGCCTGTTATGCACGTCTGCTTTCTAGTGGCGGAGTTTCTAAGGAACAGCCGCTCGAAAATGAAAGTATTTTTAATAGCTTACTAACTGCCCAATTAGCAGATCAAAGTGACAGCGGATTTGCGTTTACATTTACAAGCCGCGGTTTCGTCACAGGAATGCAAACCTATCTGCTAGACCCAACGGATCCGTTAGCAGCAGGATTTTTATTAAAATAGCATTCTTATAAAAAGGTGTTGCTTGGTAGATTGGCGGACTATTAGATGAAATAGGAAAGCCGGAATTGGCTGATAACCAGCCGGAATTGGCTGATAAACTGCTCAAGTTGGCTACAAATAGCCCATATTGGCTGATAAACCTAAATTTAGCTTTTGAAATGATTCAAACTCACTTAAAAAGTGCTATTTTACCGCATTTTTTAAGGTTTGAGCATACGCATTTTAACAAATAAAGGAGGAAATTGAACATGACAACAATTAGAGGAGCTTACCCAGTATTAATTACACCAATGACAGAGGCACAGGAAATTGACTGGGGCGGAGTAAAAAACAATGTGAACTACTTCCTTGACCAAGGTGTTTCAGGTCTTGTTATTAACGGAAGTACTGGAGAATTTGTAAGCTTGTCAAAAGAAGAGAAGTTTCAAATGGTAGAAACAGTATTAAAAGAGGTTAACGGACGTATCCCGGTTATTGTAGGAACTGCAGCAGAAACAACAAAAGAAACAATCGAATATACGAAGCAGGCAGAAGCACATGGGGCTGACTGTGCCTTAATTATTAATCCTTATTATATGAAGCCAAAGGAAAATGAAATTTACTACCATTTTAAAGAAGTCTCAAATGCTGTCAATATTCCAATTATGCTTTATAACAATCCATTTACTTCTGGTGTGAATTTGAGCACAGAATTAATGCTGCAAATCGGAAGAGAATGCGAAAACGTTACACATATTAAGGAATCAAGTGGAGAAATTGGCAAAGTAAGAGACCTTGCAAGACAAGGAAAAGGCGATTTCGAAGTATTCTGCGGAGCAGAAGAACTTGTTATGGAATCCTATTTCGTTGGAGCGACAGGCTGGATTTCTGTTGCTGGTAATATCGTTCCTAAGCTTGTAACAGATATGTTCAACCATTTCCAAAATGGAGAAATTGAAAAAGCATGGGCAATTAATGATCGTATTCTTCCGCTTTGCTCATTCTTAGAAGGCTCAGGTAAATATGTACAAATCGTTAAGAGAGCAATGGACCTGCAAGGATTGGCTGGCGGACCTGCACGTTACCCGCGTTTAGGCTTATCACAAGAGGAAGAGCAAAAGCTAAAAGAACTTCTTGCTAGTTTAGAAACTATCAAAAACTAAGTTTAATGGAGGAGAGAGAACATGCAAGCGACAAATTATACGTTGAAACCGAAAGTACAGGAATTTTTAGATGGTGTAAAAGGTCTTTATATCAACGGTGAATATGTTCCAGCGAATAGTGGTAAAACATTTTCTGTCGTCAATCCAGCTAACGAAGAAGTCATTGCGGAAGTAAGCGAAGCACAAGAGGATGATATTGCTGCTGCGGTAGCTGCTGCCAGAACGGCATTTGATGAAGGTGAATGGACAAAAATGGATGCGGCTGAGCGCTCACATCTCATCTATAAATTTGCGGATCTATTAGAAGAGAACCGCGAAGAGCTTGCACAGCTAGAATCATTGGATAACGGAAAGCCATACAAAGTTGCGCTGTCGGATGATGTGGATGGAACTATCCAGCACTTCCGATATTACGCTGGCTGGGCAACGAAGGTTTTTGGGAAGACAACTAATATTTCGAAGGATTATGTCACCTATACTCTTCATGAGCCAGTTGGTGTTGTAGGCCAAATTATTCCATGGAACTTCCCTCTTGCCATGGCAGCGTGGAAGCTTGGATCGGCACTTGCTGTCGGCTGTACAGTTGTCATTAAGCCGGCAAGCGAAACACCGCTATCCCTTCTTTATATTGGAAAGCTGTTTAAAGAAGCTGGTTTTCCAGATGGTGTTGTGAATATCGTGCCAGGATCGGGCAGAATTGCTGGAGAAGCGATTATCACGCATAAGGATGTCGATAAAGTCGCATTCACTGGTTCAACAGCTGTTGGAAAAGAAGTTATGAAAAAAGCTGCTGAGCAAATAAAGGGTGTAACACTAGAGCTTGGCGGGAAATCACCAGCCATTATTTTAGAGGATGCTAATCTCGAAGAAGCAATAGAAGGCGCATTTAATGGAACGATGTACAATCATGGGCAAAACTGTAGTGCTTGCACACGTGTATTTGTACATCGAAGTCAATATGATCATGTCGTAGAAGCTTTAGCAGAGCGCGCAAACGAACTGAAAGTTGGTCCTGGCATGGATCCTGAAACAGATATGGGACCACTCGTTTCAGCAAAACAGCAGCAAACTGTTCTTAATTATATCGAGCAAGGGAAAAAAGAAGGGGCACGCCTTGTAGCAGGCGGAGAAAAAGCATTTGATAAGGGCTATTTTGTGCAACCAACCATCTTTGCAGATGTAGAAGATCATATGGTCATTGCCCGTGAAGAAATCTTCGGTCCTGTCATGTCCATCTTTGTTTTCGACACGATTGATGAAGTTATTAAACGTGCGAACGATAGTGATTACGGCTTAGCTGCAAGTGTTTGGACAGAGAATATCAAGAAAGCTCACTACATTGCAGGCAAGCTGCAATCAGGTACAGTCTGGATTAATGATTTTGGCCTTGAATGGGAAACAATGCCTTTCGGCGGATACAAACAATCTGGAATTGGCCGTGAAATGGGTGGAGAATACGGCTTACAAAACTATACAGAAGTGAAGAGTGTTTTTGTTAATATTAAGCAATAGGAAGCACGGTGACACTTCAAAGTCATATTAAAAAGGAACGGGCAGCTTTATTTGAAAGCTGCCTGTTTTCTTACTGATAAAGGAAAACCAGACAGTGCAAATTAGGAGCTGTTTGGTTTTTTTTTTGAATAAGTGGAATAGGCAAATTTATTCAAATGATTTTTTACACTGTCTAAAAATATTTTACAAATGTGTATAAAAAAGTAGACAAGCAGAAAACAATTGCTATTCAAAGTAGTGGNNTGTCTAGATTGGTATAAAAATTGCATATTAAAAAGTAAATCCAAATCACTCGCCAGAGATTCTACATAAAAAATGGAGGTGTAATCAAATGGGGAAATACGTTTTCGGAAGAATTGGCTATATGATTA
>NZ_JBALPC010000082.1:6564-14956 GCF_036965225.1 Bacillus sp. JJ1474
TGCAAACTTTGCCTGGCTCGCCATTTAATGATGAGAGACTATCCGAGACACAAAAAGAAAAACTATATGAGCGGTATGGTTTGGATGAGCCTGTACCTATTCAATATGTAAAGTATATGACAAATATTGTTAAAGGAGATTTTGGTGTTTCATTCCAATATGACGGCCGGGCCGTTACTGATATTATCGGGGAGAGAATTGGGGCTTCTGCCGTCTTAGGTGCACAATCAATTCTCGTTGGATGTATCATTGGCCTTCTCCTTGGGATAATTGCTGCGGTTAAACATAATACCGCGATTGATTATATGGCAATGGTCATAGCTGTAATCGGATTGTCTGTTCCCAACTTTGTTTTTGCAGGTCTATTGCAATATTGGGTAGGAGTTCGTTTACAATGGCTCCCAGTTGCTTTTTGGGAAGGCTTTGAGTATTCCATCTTGCCAACAATTTCATTATCCGTCTTTGTGATTGCAACTATTGCAAGGTTCATGAGAACAGAAATGCTTGAAGTATTAGGACAAGACTTTATCATGACCGCTAAAGCAAAAGGGCTAAATCACTTTTCCATTATCTTGAAGCATGGACTTAGAAATGCTGCAATTCCCATTGTTACCATACTAGGACCACTGACTGTCAATCTCATGACAGGAACATTAGTTATTGAAAAAATATTTAGTGTCCCTGGCCTTGGTGAACAGTTTGTTAAATCTATTATGACGAATGACTTTTCGGTCATAATGGGTGTGACTTTGTTCTATAGTGTCCTGTTTATTGGTGTCGTGCTAATCGTTGATATTTTATACGGGTTGATTGATCCGAGGATCCGGTTATCTGGGGGGACGAAATGATGATGATTAATAATAAGGAAGTCATAATCACAGACGAGATGTTCCAGCCAGCTGTTTCCGATCAGAGTCCAGAGGCTATTACCCGTCCAGCCATGACATATTGGAATGAGGTTTGGAGGCGCTTTCGAAAAAATAAAGCGGCTTTTACAGGACTAATTCTCATTACGATTATTCTTGGTTTAGCTATTTTTGGTCCGTATGCGAATGAGCATGGATATGATGAACAAAATCTGACTAGGGCAAATTTGCCTCCAAAAGTTCCTGGGTTAGAGCATGTCTCATGGTTAGGCTTTAATGGGGTAGATATTCAAGGAGTGAACCGCTATGAAGCAGGCGGTATAACGGAATACTTCTGGTTTGGCACAGATAATTTAGGAAGAGATTTATGGACAAGAGTTTGGGAAGGAACACGGATTTCCTTATACATTGCCTTTTTGGCAGCTACCATTGACTTAATTTTCGGTGTTGCCTATGGAGGAATTTCCGCTTACTACGGCGGACGAATTGATAATATTATGCAAAGAATTGTTGAAATTTTAGTAGGGATTCCGAGCTTAATCGTCGTTATTTTACTGATTCTCGTTTTACAGCCAGGAATCGTTTCCATTACGTTAGCGATGGTTATTACAGGATGGGTTGGCATGGCGAGAATTGTACGCGGGCAAATTTTGAAGCTAAAGGAGCAGGAATATGTTTTAGCTTCAAGAACGCTTGGTGCACGAGATAGACGATTAATTTGGAAGCATTTAATTCCGAATTCAATGGGTCCGATTATTATTACAACGATGTTCACAATTCCAACGGCTATTTTTACTGAGGCTTTTTTAAGCTTTATCGGATTAGGGCTGCAGCCTCCAACCGCTTCACTTGGAACACTGATAAATGATGGATATAAATTAATGCGAATTTATCCGCATATGCTCGCTTTTTCTTCCATTATTATCAGCATGATCATGATTAGCTTCAATTTGATCGGGGATGGTCTTCGAGATGCCTTAGACCCTAAAATGCGCAAATAGGAGGATGTGAACGTGGAAAAAATACTCGATGTTAAAAACTTACAAGTATCCTTTGATACGTATGCTGGGGAAGTAAAGGCTGTGCGCGGGGTTTCCTTTCATCTTAATAAGGGAGAGACGCTCGCTATTGTTGGGGAGTCAGGCTCTGGAAAATCAGTTACCTCAAAAAGCCTAATGAAGTTAATTCCGAATCCGCCAGGAAGAATTTCAGGAGGAGAAATTATTTTTGAAGGAAATGACTTAGTTAAATTCTCAGAAAAGCAAATGCAGAATATTCGTGGTTCAGAAATAGCAATGATTTTCCAAGATCCGATGACATCCCTTAACCCGACAATGACAGTTGGGAAGCAAATTATGGAGAGTATTGTGAAGCACCAAAAGCTTTCTAAGAAAGATGCGAAGGAAAAAGCGATTGAACTGTTAAGTATGGTCGGAATCCCACAGCCGGAAAAACGATTGGCATCATACCCGCATCAATTCTCTGGCGGAATGAGACAAAGGGTTGTCATTGCAATGGCTATTTCCTGCAATCCAAAAATATTAATTGCGGATGAACCGACAACAGCTCTTGATGTTACCATTCAGGCGCAGATTCTTGAGCTATTAAAGGATTTACAGAATAAATTAAATATGTCCATAATTTTTATTACCCATGATTTAGGGGTTGTTGCAAATATTGCCGACCGTGTGGCAGTTATGTATGCTGGGAAAATCATTGAAATCGGAACAGTGGAGGAGATTTTTTATAGTCCTCAGCATCCTTATACATGGGGTCTCTTAGGAGCTATGCCGAATTTGAATGAAAGAGCAGAGGAGCTTACGACCATTCCTGGTACACCACCGAATCTTATTCATCTGCCTGTTGGCGATGCATTTGCCAATCGGAATAAATATGCGATGAATATTGATTTTCAGTTTGAGCCTCCAATGTTTAAGGTATCGGATACACATTATGCAGCCACATGGCTTCTTCATGAAAAATCGCCAAAGATCATGCCGCCTGAAGTTCTTAAAAAGCATAGAGAAGAAGATCCGAAAGAAAAACAAAAGGAACGAATAGCGAAGCAGAAAGAAAAAAAGGAAAAACTTCTTGAAATCCAAAACTTAAAGCAATATTTTTCAGCAGGCTCCAATGTAGTGAAGGCAGTGGATGGTATTAGTTTTGATATTTTTAAAGGAGAAACATTCGGACTTGTAGGAGAATCTGGCTGTGGAAAATCTACAACAGGCCGCACGATTATTGGACTATATGAAGCATCTGATGGGAAAATTCTCTATAACAATGAAAATATTAATAAGAAAAAGTCCTTTAGTGAGGCACAGAAACTAAATCAAAAAATTCAAATGATTTTCCAAGACCCATATTCATCATTGAATCCGCGCCAGACAGTTGCAGATATTATCGCAGAAGGTCTAGACATTCATGGCCTTGCTTCTAGTAAAAAAACAAGAATGGAAAAAGTTTATGAATTACTAGAAACGGTTGGTCTGAATCGGGAGCATGCGAACCGGTATCCGCATGAATTCAGCGGAGGACAGCGTCAAAGAATTGGGATAGCAAGGGCGCTAGCAGTAGAGCCAGAATTTATTATTGCCGATGAGCCTATTTCTGCCCTTGATGTCTCCATTCAGGCTCAGGTCGTGAATTTAATGAAAAAGCTGCAGAAAGAAAAAGGGCTGACTTATCTATTTATTGCCCATGATCTTTCCATGGTGAAATATATTAGCGACCGAATTGGAGTTATGTATAAAGGAAGACTAGTAGAATTAGCGGAAAGTGATGAGCTATACGATAATCCTTTACATCCATATACGAAATCACTTCTATCAGCTATCCCTTTACCTGATCCTGCAACAGAGAAAACACGAACAAGAATGAAATTTGATTCTAGCTTTGTCTGGAATGGTGAAGGAGAGGAGCCAATACTTAGAGAAGTAAAGGCGGGACATTGGCTGGCATGTACGGAACAGGAATATGAGGAATACAAGAATCAAAGCATTGATGCCATTTAAGCGAAAAAAGGAAGTGTCTGGGGGAAAGCAATGAAAAAATCAATTTACATCATTTCGATATCACTGTGTATTTCATTCATTGCAACCTTTTTTACAAATGGTGGTAAATGGATTGCTTTTATCAACTTTCTGTTTTTTATCTCTATCACACTGCTTATGTTAGGTGGAATTTTAGTAGTACTAAAGGGCGGGATGTTTGATGGAATCATTTATAGCTTTCGGCGTTTTTATAGACGAACATCTAAGCTTGAGAATTATATTTCAGAGCAAACTGGAGAATTACAAAACCCCCCTAAGAATAGTTTAAGTGGTTTATCGGTTCATCCAATTCTTATTTCTGGTACTGCCTTATTTTTATTTTCACTTTTTGCTGCGTATTTATGATAAAAAAATAAATTTCAACGGGAGGAAATACAAATGAAACGACTAGAAAATTTGAGAGAAATGTTCGATGGTTTTGGAATTGATGCATTGCTGATTACGAATGATCAAAACCGCAGATATATGACAGGTTTTACTGGAACGGCCGGGTTAGTATTAATTACGAAGGAAGAAGCATTGCTATTAGTAGATTTTCGCTATGTAAAACAAGCAAATGAGCAGGCTGAAGATTTTTCCATCATTCAAGTAAGCACAAAAGCGGAATTGCTCGCTGAAGTTGTTCGACAAACAGAACGACTAAATATTGCGAAGCTTGGCTTCGAACAAACTCATATGAGCTTTTATTCTTATTCCGAATATCAAGCCCAATTAAAAGCAGAGATGGTTCCACTTACAGGAGCGATTGAAAAGCTTCGGATGATTAAGGATGAAGAGGAGATAAGCCTTATTAGAGAAGCGGCAGAAATAGCGGATGCCGCATTTACACATATTCTTGAGTTTATTAAACCGGGAATCAAGGAAATAGAAGTTTCCAATGAATTAGAGGCATATATGAGAAATCTTGGGGCAACTTCCTCCGCTTTTGATACGATCGTTGCGTCAGGACACCGCGGTGCTTTTCCTCATGGAGTGGCAAGTTCAAAAGTGATTGAAAAAGGCGATATGGTGACACTAGACTATGGTGCTTACTATAAGGGCTATCGTTCCGATATAACGAGAACGATTGCGGTTGGCGAACCGAAGGAAGAATTAAAAGACATTTATCATATTGTGCTAGAGTCGCTTTCAAAAGCCTTAGCAGGCATAGAGCCAGGGATGACTGGAAAAGCAGCAGATGCTTTATCAAGAGATTTTATTACTGAAAAAGGCTATGGCAAGCAATATGGCCACGGCTCAGGTCATGGCATTGGTCTAGATATTCATGAAGAGCCGTTCAAAAATACAAAGTGTGAGATTGTGATTGAGCCTAATATGGTCCTTACAGTTGAACCGGGCATCTATATTCCAGACCTTGGAGGAGTCCGTATTGAAGATGATATTTTAATTACCCAAGCCGGCATTGAAATTATTACGAAATCCCCAAAAGAATTAATTATTTTATAGCAGCAATGCAAAAAACATATAAAAAAGGGGCAATTCCAATGAAAATCAAAAGTATTATCATCCTTGCTTTCATGCTTCTATTAAGTTCATTTTTAACAGGCTGTTATGGAGGAGGAAGTAAGAAAACAACTACAACTACAACTTCAGAAGGAGATAGCAGCAAGGAAGAAGTTCAAGCAGTAAGTGAGCAAGTCCTCAACCTCGTTGAAGGCGGAGAACTGCCAACCCTTGATACTCTAGGACTATTCGATGCACTATCAAGCAGAACCATGAATAATATTTTTGAAGGACTTTACAGACTTGACGAATCTCATGCACCTGTACCAGGTATGGCAGAAAGCTATGAGATGAGTGAGGATGGAAAAGTTTATACATTCAAAATTCGTTCAGATGCAAAATGGAGCAATGGAACATCTGTAACGGCAAAGGATTTCGAATTTGCATGGAAGAAGGCAATCAATCCTGACACTCTATCAACCTATTCTTATCTTTTCAATGACATTAAAAATGCTGCAGCAATCCAGGATTCCGAAAATAGCTTATTTGGAAAGGTAGATGAATTAGGCGTTAAAGTAATAGATGACCAAACATTGCAAATTGAACTAGATCATCCAGTGCCTTACTTTTTAAGCTTAGTTACTTATCCAGTATTTTTCCCGCAAAATAAGGAATTTGTGGAATCTCAAGGGGATCAATATGCCCTAGAAACAGCGAACCTTATTTATAACGGTCCTTTCGAATTAGATTCTTGGGAGCATGAGGTTGGCTGGACTTATAAGAAAAATTCAAACTATTGGGATGCTGCGACAGTTAAGCTAGAAACCATCAATGTCAAAGTTGTTAAAGAAGCAGCAACAAGGGTTAACCTGTATGACACAGGAAAACTTGATTTAACTGAGATCGCGTCTGAATTTATTGGCCAATATGCAAATACACCAGAATTCCATACATTGCTAAAGCCAGAAGTATTCTTTATCCGCATGAATCAACAGAATAAATACTTGGCTAATGTAAATATCCGTAAGGCCATTGATATGGGGTGGGATAAGAAAGCTGCTGCAGAAAGCCTGTTAAATAACGGCTCTGTGCCCGCTTATTATTTAGTTCCTAAAGAATTTGCATTTGATGAAAGCGGGAACGACTTCCGTACAAAATACGCTGGCTTTAATAATGAAGGAATCGAGAAAGCAAAGGAATATTGGGAAAAAGGGTTAGAAGAGCTAGGTGTTAATAGCATCGAGTTAGAATTCCTAAGCTACGACAGCGAGGAAAGAAAACGCGTCAGCGAATATTTCAAAAATCAGTTAGAGACCAATTTGCCTGGCTTAACGATTAAGATCAATCAGCAGCCTAATAAGCAAAAGCTAGCCTTAGAATCAAGCCTGCAATATGATCTTACTTATTCTGGCTGGGGCCCTGATTTCCAAGACCCAATTACATTTATGGATCTTTATCTATCTGATGGCCCATATAACTGGTCAAATTACGGGAACGAGAAATTCGATAGTCTCATAACAGAAGCAAAAACAAATCCAACTGATGTTCAAAAAAGATGGGAAAATATGCAGGAAGCTGAAAGAATCCTCATCGAAGAGGATGCAGCCATTTCTCCGATGTACCAATCTGGTCTTGCCCAGTTGAAAAAGCCATATGTTAAAGGATATGTAGCTCACCCATTCGGAGTATTTGCTTCTTATAAGTGGACCTATATTGAAGGGAAATAATTTTGTTATTCTTAGTCCGTGTCCATTCTTATAGCGCGGACTAAGAATCTGAAAAGGATTATTATGATTTAAGTTCCAATAATACTCGATCTAATAAAACTATTTAAATTGGAGGTAATTCCATGAACTTCAGCAAAATGTTTACAACCGTTGATTTGCATGTTGCAGGAGAACCGTTACGTGTTATTACTGGCGGATTTCCAGAAATAAAAGGTGATACCCAGTTAGAAAGACGTGCCTATTGCATGGAGCATTTAGATCACTTACGAGAAGTATTAATGTACGAACCACGTGGCCATCATGGAATGTATGGGTGCATCATTACTCCTCCAGCAAGTCCGCATGCTGATTTCGGGGTGCTGTTTATGCATAATGAAGGATGGAGTACGATGTGCGGTCATGGGGTTATCGCTGTGATGACGCTCGGCATTGAGACAGGCATGTTTGATCTATCAGGCGGAAAAGAAAAATTTATTATTGATAGCCCAGCAGGCGAAGTAGTCGCTTATGCAAAATATAATGGAAATCAAGTAGAATCCGTTTCATTTGAAAATGTCCCTTCATTTGTTTATAAGAAGGATGTTCCAGTGAAAATTGACGGCTATGAATTTAATGTTGATATTGCTTATGGAGGCGCTTTTTACGCTGTTGTTGATAGTAAAGAAATGGATTTGAAAGTAAACTTTAAAGATGTAGCGGCTCTCCAAACATGGGGCGGGAAAATCAAACATTACATCGAAAGCCAAATGGAAGTGAAACATCCGCTTGAGCCTGGATTAAAGGGAATCTATGGAGTTATTTTTTCAGACGAGCCAAAAAAAGAAGGGTCAGACCTTCGGAATGTGACCATTTTTGCTGATGAACAAGTTGACCGTTCACCATGTGGAAGTGGAACCTCTGCCAGAGCTGCAACACTCGTAGAGCAAGGCCGTCTAAAAGAGGGAAAAAGCTTTGTCCATGAGTGCATTACCGATGGCCAATTTATTGGCGAAATATTATCGCTCACTAAAGTTGCGGATTATGACGCAGTTGTTTCTAAAGTATCCGGGCAGGCGTATATTACCGGGTTCCATCAATTTGTCGTAGATCCGAGAGATCCATTAAAGCAAGGATTTTTATTAGCTTAATAGACGTTCTTAAATTTGAATTTGAAAAAAAAGCTGATTGTAGCCATCCATTACAATCGGCTTTTTTAGTTTAACCGCTATCACCCCTAAAAATGCAGTATAATTTAAGACAGCAGATAATCAAATTACTTGACACAATTTACATACAAAAATATAATTACTTACATAAAGTAACT
>NZ_JBALPC010000083.1:0-16075 GCF_036965225.1 Bacillus sp. JJ1474
AGTAGGACGTCGCTAGGCTAGCCCCAAAGGGGCTATTATTTTTGAGAAATGCATAATCATTTCAAATAAATTGGCCCGTTGGTCAAGCGGTTAAGACACCGCCCTTTCACGGCGGTAACACGGGTTCGAATCCCGTACGGGTCACCATTTTACAGCATAGTAGAAGTGATGTATGTTAACTGATGTGCATTTGTACTTTTGCGCTGAGGAGGATTAGCTCAGCTGGGAGAGCACCTGCCTTACAAGCAGGGGGTCGGCGGTTCGATCCCGTCATCCTCCATCTCATTTACCGGTGTAGACCTGAACAACTGACTCATTCAATTAGTTAGATGTTAACATCTCTCCGGTATTTTTTATAGAGCACTATCCTCACCATTTTTGATGTGCGGAAGTAGTTCAGTGGTAGAACACCACCTTGCCAAGGTGGGGGTCGCGGGTTCGAATCCCGTCTTCCGCTCCAAAATTGTATTTTTGGAAGTATGGGTATTAATTGTACTTATGTTACTTTATATCTTTATGGGGCCTTAGCTCAGCTGGGAGAGCGCCTGCCTTGCACGCAGGAGGTCAGCGGTTCGATCCCGCTAGGCTCCACCATAAAAATATACTTTATTTTGGCGGTGTAGCTCAGCTGGCTAGAGCGTACGGTTCATACCCGTAAGGTCGGGGGTTCGATCCCCTCCGCCGCTACCATATTTATGATATTGTTTTGGAGGAATACCCAAGTCCGGCTGAAGGGATCGGTCTTGAAAACCGACAGGCGGGTCAAACCGCGCAGGGGTTCAAATCCCCTTTCCTCCTCCATATAATGCTTGGTAAAAATTATATAAATACTATTATCGCGGGGTGGAGCAGTCCGGTAGCTCGTCGGGCTCATAACCCGAAGGTCGCAGGTTCAAATCCTGTCCCCGCAATCTGGTCCGGTAGTTCAGTTGGTTAGAATGCCTGCCTGTCACGCAGGAGGTCGCGGGTTCGAGTCCCGTCCGGACCGCCATATTGTGGCTCAGTAGCTCAGTCGGTAGAGCAAAGGACTGAAAATCCTTGTGTCGGCGGTTCGATTCCGTCCTGAGCCACCATTTAATAATATAAATCCCTATTTTTTTATATGGTGGGGTAGCGAAGTGGCTAAACGCGGCGGACTGTAAATCCGCTCCCTTTGGGTTCGGCGGTTCGAATCCGTCCCCCACCACCATTTATAGGGGTATAGTTTAATGGTAAAACGAAGGTCTCCAAAACCTTTGATGTGGGTTCGATTCCTACTACCCCTGCCATTAATTATGGCGGTTGTGGCGAAGTGGTTAACGCATCGGATTGTGGTTCCGACATTCGTGGGTTCGATTCCCATCAGCCGCCCCATTTTATTTTACTGAGAAGCAATTCTTGAGGTTACTTCAGTGGGCTATAGCCAAGCGGTAAGGCATCGCACTTTGACTGCGACATGCGTTGGTTCGAATCCAGCTAGCCCAGCCATTTTACTTAAGGCGGCATAGCCAAGTGGTAAGGCAGAGGTCTGCAAAACCTTTATCCCCGGTTCAAATCCGGGTGCTGCCTCCAACAAAATAATGCGGGTGTAGTTTAGTGGTAAAACCACAGCCTTCCAAGCTGTTGATGAGGGTTCGATTCCCTTCACCCGCTCCATATTATAATGGGCCTATAGCTCAGCTGGTTAGAGCGCACGCCTGATAAGCGTGAGGTCGATGGTTCGAGTCCATTTAGGCCCATCTTTTTATTCCGCAGTAGCTCAGTGGTAGAGGATTTTTAAAGCTTGCAGCCGCGAAGTATTCCTTCACTGAATGGCAAACTTTTAAAATCTGTGACAAATCACGTAGGGATTTGGAACACATTACTTAAGCCAAATGGATTTTAGGGAACTATATTAATTATTCCGCAGTAGCTCAGTGGTAGAGCATTCGGCTGTTAACCGAACGGTCGTAGGTTCGAATCCTACCTGCGGAGCCACTTTTTATCTGTATTGAACAGCAGCCTCTTAAGGTGTTGGTCAATGTTTCATATTATCTAATTTGTAAAAATTACTAATTGGTATAAACTAATAAAACCGCTATTTCCACCTATTTTGTGGAATAGCGGTTTTTTGTATGAATTCGAATTATACTATTCACTTTTAAACGCATGGTAAATAATTACATAATTGTATATGCCTTATTGTATAATTTAAAAGAGAACTATAGCCAGGATTAACTTTCTGTTTATTCGGCTATAAGTATTAGTATAGAAAATTTATTTACCTAGCCTGTTTTGCTTGGAAGGCAAATATAGGAATGGGGAAGCAGATTAGCACGGAGGGGATGAAATGACTATAATAATAAAACTATCATCACAGATTGGAGAAAAGACAGAAGAAGGAAATCGTCAAGCAGCAATGGATTGTCTTAAAAATCCAAGCTTACTTATTGAAATAGGAGAAGGCCTAATATCAAAAGAGGCAGCTATTGTTGGAGATTGTGCCGAGGTTTTTACAAAAGTTGCAGAAAAACAGCCAGAATTGATCTTAGCTTTTGCTAATGATTTATTAAATTTGATTTCGCATAAAACGACACGTGTTCGCTGGGAAGCCATGCACGCAATTGCTTTAATTGCAGCATACATACCATCAGAAATTTCAAAGGCGTTGCCGCAGCTTACAGAGCTAATTAAGTCTGATAAAAGCACAATTGTTAGAGACTATGCGATAGAATCTTTATGTAATTATGCGACTGTGGGAGAGTCTGAAGCACAAACCGCTTTTCCACTGTTGAAGGAATCCTTGCTTGTTTGGGAAGGCAAGCATCGTGCGCGCGTTTTAAAAGGGTTTTTGCATGTATGTCATTCAACTGATAAATACACTCTTGAAATAAGAGGAATAGCTGAAGAATATGAAGATGATCCAAAAGGTGTAGTAAAAAAGGCAGCAAGGTCATTAATAAAAGCGATAGATAAAGGGATTGTCTAGTTAATAAATACATTTGATGTATGAAAGAAGCATAATTTGAAACTTAAAAATGAAGAAATGAGTATTGCACGATACAACATAACTAATAAATTCCCTGGTCATCGAAAAAGCAAACTACTATGTTTGATTTTCCGCCAGGAATTTATTAGTTATTCTATGCAAAAGAAAAGATGACTCTTTCAGTTTATTAGACAAAGTTAAAAATAATTCCTTGTTACGACTTGCTAAGGATTTATCTAAAT
This sequence comes from Bacillus sp. JJ1474, assembly GCF_036965225.1. NCBI lineage: Bacteria > Bacillati > Bacillota > Bacilli > Caryophanales > Bacillaceae > Bacillus > Bacillus sp. JJ1474. Next base: position 3,190 of record NZ_JBALPC010000083.1, read on the forward strand.
AAAAGGTAGATAAAGAGTAATCAAGCATAATATCGATGCATGATTCCAACTTTTTAGAGTGAATCGCTGCTTCAAGATCTGGCATAAACAGAAACTCTTTTTTAGATTCATTAATCGTAATGAAAATAAACCAACCTATTCCAAAGACAAATTTCCCATGGTTTGAAATTGTTAATAAATCCCCATATTGAAGGGGGAAAAAACCACTCACCATATTTTCGCGTTTGTATCCATAATATAAACACTCTGCTATAATGCCGTTTTTATCCTTAACAATTAACTCCAATGTTGTAATCCCACCTTCTTAACATTTAAATAATCCTTAATATCAATTCTTATTTCTATTTTTTAAGTATTATTACTTGAAGATTGGGGGACTGGCTAACAAAGAAGTCAAAGTTTTTTTGCTTTGATCAATATGTAAATGTAGGTCGACCAATGTCCATAAGACTAGCAAAAGGTGCTTAGTCAAATAGGCCGACCGATGTTTTACTACCGAATCATTGCTTCTTAGTCACAAGTAATTTTCCTCTTGTTTGTTCCGCTGCTTCAACCATTACCTTAAGTGCTGCGATGGTCTCAGCCTCGCCGCGTGTTTTTAAACCGCAATCCGGATTAATCCAGAAAAGCTTTGGATCAAGGACTTGAAGGGCACGATCAATATTTGCCAGAAGCTCGTCAAGTTCAGGTACACGCGGGCTATGAATATCATATACACCAAGGCCAATCCCTTTATCATACGTATTATTTTCAAATGCATAAATAAGTTCACCGTGACTTCTTGAAGTTTCGATTGAAATCACATCTGCATCGAGGGCATGAATCGCGTCAATAATTTCTTCAAAATCGGAGTAACACATATGGGTATGAATTTGTGTTTCATTTTGTACAGCTGTCGTTGCAAGCTTAAATGCATAGACTGCTGCGCTAAGATAACTCTCCCACTTTTCACGCTTTAATGGCAGCCCTTCACGAATGGCCGGCTCATCAACTTGAATCATACGGATTCCGCTTTTTTCAAGTTCTTCGATTTCTTTTCGAAGCGCAAGCGCAATTTGATTGGCAACGTCGTATCGCGAAATATCGTCACGTACAAACGACCAGTTTAAAATAGTAATTGGACCTGTCAGCATACCTTTTACAGGCTTGTCTGTTAATGATTGGGCATAAAGGGTTTCTTCAACTGTCATTGGCTCTTTAAATGATACGTCTCCGTAAATAAGAGGCGGCTTTACGCAACGCGATCCATATGATTGCACCCAGCCAAATTTTGTGAATACAAATCCATCTAATTTTTCCCCGAAATATTCGACCATATCTGTACGTTCAAACTCTCCATGCACCAGTACGTCAATGCCAAGCTCTTCCTGTATCTCAATCCACTTTTTAATTTCAGCTTGAATAAAATGTTTATAATCTGCATTTGTTAACTCGCCTTTACGCCATTTTAATCGTTGTTTTCTTACTTCCTGTGTCTGCGGAAAGCTTCCAATGGTTGTTGTCGGCAAGAGCGGCAATTGGAAGGTCTTCTCTTGAAGCCTCTGGCGTACTTGAAAAGGAGCTTCACGTTCTGCCTTATAGGCATGTAAGTATTGGATGGATTCTTGAACTGCTTTATTGTTTCGAAAAGAAGATTGATTTAATAAAGCAATAGATTTTGTACTTTTTAGAATGTCATTCTGTATTGCTTCTTTTCCATCATGAATCCCTTTTGAGAGTGTAACGACTTCATACAGCTTTTCATCTGCAAATGATAATGCATCACTTAGAATCTTATCGAGTACATCTTCGCTTTTAACCGTCACAGGTACATGCAATAAGCTTGATGAAGGCTGTGCGATCAAACGATTTTTGGAAACAAACTGTCCAATTTCTTCAAGGAACGAATATTGTTTTTCAAGGTTGGCACGCCAAATATTGCGGCCGTCAATGATTCCAGCAGCAAGCACCTTATCCTTTGGGTACCCATACTTTTTCAAAGCTTCAAGATTTTTCCCTTGGTCATGTACAAAATCAAACCCAATGCCGTGAACAGGGAGGGAGATGATGTCTTCATAAAATTCAACGGCTTCAAAATACGTTTGTAAAATGACTTTTACATGTGGAGCTGCTTCATACAATGCTTGATAAACATTTTTAAATAAGGCCATTAAATCTTTTGAAATAGAAGTGGAAAGGATCGGCTCGTCTATTTGTACCCATTCTACGCCTTCATCCTGAAGTTCTCGTAAAATTTCAGCATAAAGCGGTACGAATTGATTAACCTTTTCCTTAAATTGACTTGCTTTATAGCCTTTTGCCAAAGAAACAAATGAAATAGGCCCCAAAATGACAGGCTTACCTTCAATATTAAGCTTTTGCTTAGCTTCTTTATAAAATTGGAGAGGACGGTTTTCTACTAGTGCAGGCTCAGCTTCGTCCAGCTCTGGAACAATATAGTGATAGTTAGTGTTAAACCATTTCGTCATTTCAGATGCAACTGCACCTTTCGTTCCACGCGCTATATTAAAATATGTTTCTAGAGATACTTTCCCTCCAGAATAGCCAAAACGCTTTGGCACTAATCCAAACATGACAGCTGTATCAAGGACATGATCATACAAGCTAAAATCTCCAACCGGGATTAAGTCAATTCCTTGATCAATCTGCTTTTGCAGATGCTGAAGGCGAATTTGTTCCATTTGCTTCAAAAACTCGTCTTTTTCTAATTGACCTGCCCAATACAGCTCGAGGCTTTTTTTCCATTCGCGTTTTTCTCCAATTCTTGGATAACCTAAATTCGAGTTTCTTACATGGCTCATCGTTTCCTACACTCCTAATTTTTAATTTTTTCTCAACAAAAAATCTCTCTTTTCAAGTAGAAAAGAGAGATTCATACGCATAGCTAACTAGAGTTGAGACATAATGGTTTTCTCAACACGTATTCTTCACTCCCCTCTATATCCTCGTAGAGTACAAGCATATACAACAGGCAGGTCTCCTGACTTAGGTTCATCGCTTCTTATCCCTTCCCATTTCCAAATGAAATAGTGGTTCCTGATAAGCTGCTCCCCATTACAGTGGCGGGACCGTGTCGGAATTTCACCGGACTTCCCTTTTAAGCTGAGAAAAAAATTAACAGCACCTGATGCATTCGTTTATTAAATTTTTTAAAGGAAAAATAAAAGCCTCTCAAAATAAAAGAGAGGCTTGTACTCCTACTGAAGGAGTCCTCTCTTATTTGCCAAAGCAATATGCTTTGCAGGAATTAGCACCTTTTCAATAAGTAATTGAATGGTTGCCGGGCTTCACAGGGCCAGTCCCTCCACCTCTCTGAATAAGAGTTGTTAATATTTTTAAATGTTTTGAATTTAATAGCCATGTTAGCATGGTAAAGATAAGTTGTCAAAGAATTTTGGAAAAACACTACAAAAGTAGTGTAAGTGAAAAAGGATTAGGGGAGTTAATAAATTTATCATGAGTAAAAGCAGTAGTTAAGCACGATTCTTATGATAATGATAATTACTTTCAATTAGTCGTTGACAATCATTTCCTGCCTGCTATAATAACAATTGTGAGTATTAGTGATAATGATTTTCAGTATCATTAAAACTTACGAAAATGTTTACTTATTGGAGATAGTTATGAAAAAAAGATATCTTATCGTCTCGCTCATTGTACTTTCAATCCTATCCTTATTTGTTGGAGTGAGCCATATTACACCGAAGGATTTGCTAAATCTGCAATCTGATGAAACTCAAATCTTTCTTATCAGCCGATTGCCAAGATTATTAGCGATCCTATTTGCAGGAGCGGGGATGAGTATTGCAGGGTTAATTATGCAGCAACTCAGCCGGAATAAATTTGTTTCCCCTACAACAGCGGGCACACTTGACGCCACTAGACTTGGGATTTTAGTGTCAATGCTGTTGTTTGCGAATGCGTCCCTTCTTGAGAAAATGATTGTAGCCTTTGTATTTGCGCTTGCCGGCACGCTTTTGTTTATGCAATTGCTCATTCGAATTAAATTTAAGGACGCAATCTTTATTCCGCTTGTTGGTTTAATGTTTGGAAACATCTTGTCTTCGATTACGACTTTTTTTGCCTATCGGGCAGATGTTATTCAAAATATGTCTGCATGGCTCCAGGGTGATTTTTCAATGATTATGAAGGGACGATATGAGCTTCTTTACATAACGATTCCATTGTTAGCGGTGGCCTATTTATTTGCTAATCGCTTTACGGTAGCAGGTATGGGGGAAGATTTTTCGAAAAACTTAGGTATGTCCTATAAACGGGTTGTGAATTTTGGACTTATTCTTGTTGCACTAATAACGGTTACCGTCGTTCTAACAGTCGGAATGATTCCATTCCTTGGATTAATAATCCCAAACATTGTTTCAATTTTTAAAGGAGATCATTTGCAAAAGACCTTGCCACATACAGCATTGCTTGGCTCCTCGTTCCTGCTTGTGTGTGACATACTGGGAAGGGTTATTATTTACCCGTATGAGATCTCGATTAGCTTGATGGTCGGAGTCATTGGCAGCGGAATCTTCCTCTATTTACTCTTTAGGAGGAAGGCGTATGCGTAATTCTATAAAAATGATCATACTCGCCGTAATAGCGATTATGTTTTGCTGCATTTATTTATTTCATGATTTAAATGGAAGCTTCGATTATGCATTGCCGCGAAGAGGAGTTAAGGTCATTGCCATGGTCTTAACTGGTATAGCCATTGCGTATGCTACAGTAGTTTTCCAAACAATTTCGCATAATCGCATTTTAACACCGAGTATTATGGGGCTGGATTCCCTGTATTTACTCATCCAAACGGTTATTATTTTCTTTTTAGGATCCAGTCATGTATTGGTCGCAAATCGGCAGTATAATTTCTTTTTATCAGTCGTGGCGATGATTGTATTTGCTTTATTACTCTACCAACTGCTTTTTAAAAATGGAAAGCGGCCGATATACTTCCTTTTGCTTGTTGGGATTATCGTAGGAACGTTTTTCTCCAGCATTTCTACTTTCCTGCAGGTGCTTATTGATCCGAATGAATTTCAAAGAGTGCAAGATAGGATGTTTGCAAGCTTTAATAATGTGAATGGTGATTTGGTATGGATTGCATTAAGCATCATCATCATCGCAATTGTAATAGGTTTTCGATCAATGAACTACTTGGACGTTATCTCACTTGGCCGTGATCATGCCGTGAACCTTGGTGTTCCATACGATCTAATTGTGAAAAGGATGCTCGTTTTAGTAGCTATTTTAATTTCTATTGCTACCGCATTAGTTGGGCCGATTACGTTTTTCGGTCTGATCGTAGCCAATTTATCGTATCAGTTTTTCAAAACCTACAGGCACACCACAATCATTACTGGTGCGATGGTCATGAGTATCATTGCGCTTGTGGGAGGTCAGTGGGTTGTAGAGCGAATCTTTACCTTCTCGACAACGCTCAGTGTCATCATTAACTTTTTCGGTGGCGTGTATTTCATATTTTTACTGCTAAAGGAGAGTCGATCTAATTGATTCAAGTCCGAGCTTTATCCAAATTCTATGGAAAAAAGCCTGTCGTTGAAAATGTGACAGTCGATATTCATCCAGGACAAATCACGTCCTTTATCGGTCCAAATGGAGCTGGAAAATCTACGCTGCTATCGATGGTTAGCCGATTAATCGAAGCGGATACGGGTGAGGTACTGATTGAAAACTCTCACGTTAAGAAAATGAAACCGAATGACTTTTCCAAGCGTGTGTCCATCTTAAAACAATCCAATTATATGAATGTACGGCTAACGATCCGTGAACTCGTGTCGTTTGGGAGGTTCCCGTATTCGAAGGGGCATCTGAATGAGGAAGATGAGAAAAGGGTGGATCAAGCCATTACATACATGGGTTTAACTGATATGCAGCATGATTTTCTTGATGAATTATCTGGAGGCCAGCGTCAGCGAGCATTTATCGCCATGGTGATTGCACAGGATACGGACTATATTTTACTAGATGAGCCGCTGAATAATTTAGATATGAAGCATTCTGTCCAAATTATGAAGATTCTTCGCGGTCTTGTGGATGAGTTGGGAAAAACAGTAGTCATTGTCCTGCATGATATTAATTTCGCGTCTGTTTATTCAGACCGCATTGTAGCATTGAAGGACGGGAAAGTTGTAAAGAATGGGCCGACAAATGAAATCATTCAGTCGGATTCATTAAGAGAAATATATGATATGGATATTCCAATTAAAAAAATAAACGATTGCCGAATTTGCGTGTACTTTAACTCATAGAAAAGGGGATTAATGATATGAAAAAATGGCCATTATTTGCATTATTATTAACGGTTTTCCTCGTGCTATCTGCGTGTGGATCGAAGGAAGCTGCAAAAGAAGAGGAAAGCTCGAATTCTGGAAGCGACAAGCCAGTAGAGGAATCTGCAGAAATAAAAATTAAGCATGAACTTGATGAGGAAGAAATTGTTTTAGCAAAGACGCCTGAGAAAGTAGTAGTTTTTGATTTTGGTATTTTAGATACATTGGATGAGCTTGGTGTTCCTGTTACTGGAGTACCACAGGCAACCATTCCTCCATATTTAGAAAAATATGCTGGTTCTGAGTACACGAATGTAGGAAGCTTGAAGGAGCCCGACTTTGAGGCAATTCATGCATTAAAGCCAGATGTGATTTTCATCTCCGCACGCCAATCTGATATGTATGAAGAGTTCAAAAAAATTGCTCCAACAATTTATGTAGGAATTGATTACACAAATTATATGGAATCCTTCACACATAACATGGAAGTGATAGCACAAGTTTTTGGCAAAGAAGAACAAATGAAAACGGAATTGGAAGAAGTTAATAAGAATATAGATGCAATAAAAGGAAAAACAGGAAGCACTGATGCTAGAACATTAATTATTATGGGGAATGAAGGAAAAGTGAGTGCCTATGGACCAAGTTCACGTTTCGGTATCCTTCATGATGTGTTTGGTTACAAGCCTGCTGATGAAAAGATTGAACAATCAACTCATGGACAGAGCATTTCATTTGAATACATTTCTGAAACAAATCCAGACAATATGTTCGTAATCGACCGTGATGCAGCATTTGACAGCAATGCGAGTGTGAAGGATGCAATTGAAAATGAGCTTGTCCAAAAAACAAATGCATTCAAAAATGGTAAAATCTTTTACTTAAACGGCGGTCCATGGTATTTATCTGGTGGCGGGCTACAGTCTATGAAGCTAATGGTTGAAGATGCACAAGTAGGTGTAGAATAATGTTTTACCAGATTAAGCAAATGGTTGTGAAGGAGGGCTTTTCTGATACAGTGGTGGAGCGCTTCAGTGGTGAGGGACTCATTGAGAAGCAGCCGGGCTTTGTCGACCTTCAAGTTCTAGTCAAAAATGTACGCCGTGGTGACGAGGAAGTATTAGTCCTTGTCAGATGGGAAACTGAAGAGGAATGGAAGAACTGGGAGAAGAGCCCCGAGCATATTGCAGGGCACAGAGCGAAAGCTGGAAAGCCAAAGCCTGATTATATAATCGAGTCAAGCCAGAATGTGTATAATGTGGCGGTTAGTAAGTAAATAAAAAATAAAGATGAGGCGCCTAATCATATAGGTTGCCTCATTTTTTGGATTCTCAAGAGAAATGGAAACAGGTAACTTCTCTAATTTCTTTTTTTGAAAATAAAATTCACCCATACTTACTTTAGTCTAACTCTCTTTAACCGAAGGGAATTCAACACAACAGAAAGGGAACTAAAAGCCATGGCTGCCCCTGCAAGCCATGGAGCCATGTAACCAAGCATGGCAAGTGGGATCATCATAATATTATAGAGAAAAGCCCATAGAAAATTTTGTTTAATATTAGTCATTGTTTTTTTGCTAATGAGGATTGCGTCAACGACTCGATTTAGATCATCTTTGATAATGGTCATATCACCTGATTCAATGGCCACGTCTGAACCTGTTCCAAGTGCAATTCCGACATCGGCAACAGCTAATGCAGGTGCATCATTAATGCCATCTCCAACCATGATGACCTTGTTTCCTTTTTGTTGTAATGTCTGTATGATTTCAGCTTTATGCTGGGGCATGACTTCAGCCCTTAATTTATGGATTCCTGCTTTTTTTCCTACAGCCATTGCGGTATGCCGATTATCGCCTGTGAGCATGATTACCTCTAACCCCATCTTCTTTAATCTAGTTACAGCTTTAACAGATGTTGATTTTATTTCATCTGCAACAGCGATGATTCCGGAAAACTGAGAATCAATAAAGGCAATCATGACAGTTTTTCCTTCCTGCTCTAGCTTGGTTACTAGAGTGGCTGATTTTGGAGGGATGGAGATATCATTTCTTTTAAAATATGCCGGGCTGGCAATGACAACCTTTTGATTGTTTACTGTTGCTCTGATTCCATATCCTGGAATTGAAAGGACTTGTGACACACTTGGAAAAATAGAGATTTCCCTTTTCGCCCTCTGGACAATTGCTTTAGCAATAGGATGGTCGGAAATGCTCTCAACAGCCCCAACGGTCTCTAAGAAAGCCCGTATGCTTAAATATTCGCTATAAATGTCGGTCACATGAGGCTGTCCTTTTGTAATGGTCCCGGTTTTATCGAAGACAATGATATTATTTTTCCCTAATAATTCAAGAAATCTTCCTTCTTTAAAAAGGATTCCAAGCTGTGCGGCCCTTCCGCTTCCGACCATAACAGAAGTTGGAGTGGCAAGCCCAAGCGCACAAGGACAAGCGATAATGAGAACAGCGATCGTTTTTTCTAAAGCCTCTTTTAAATCACCTGGCTGAAAGAGGGAATACCATGCGGCAAATGTAACCGAAGCAATGGCAATGACAATTGGAACAAATAGGGCTGTAATATGATCTGCTATATATTGAATAGGTGCTTTTGAAGCTTGAGCTTCCTCAACGATCCGAATAATTTGTGACAGGGCAGTATCAGAATTTCTTTTTGTTGCTCTTATCTTTAATAACCCATTTTGATTGATTGTCCCAGCATAGACATCGTTGCCAATGTTTTTCTCAACGTGTATGCTTTCACCGGTTAACAGTGATTCATCCATGACGGAATGCCCGTCGATTACTTGTCCATCGATCGGCACCTTCTCCCCAGGCCTTAGAACGATAATATCTCCAGGTACAATTTGCTCAATCAGTCTATTTTCTTCTCTCCCGTTTATATAGACAGTGGCTGTTTTCATTTGTAATTGATAAAGCTTTTTGATTGCTTCTGTCGTCCGTAATTTTGTTTTTGCCTCGAGCAGTTTTCCTAAGAGAATGAATGTAATAATAAAGGCACTTGTCTCATAGAACAAGTCGACCGGCTGGGCCTGATGATAGGTTTTCAAGGTTGTAAAGGTTAGATAATGGCTGTAAAAAAAGGCTGCGGACGTACTTAATACGACCAATACATCCATATTTGCACTTCTATTTCTTAAGGCTTTCCATGCTCTTTCATAAAATTCTGCCCCAATGAAGAATTGAATGGGAATCGTAATTGCGAACTGAAAAAGGGGATGAATAAACAGATCAGGAACTTTGATGAAGGAAGCCCAATGGAAGTGGGCGAACATAGCCCATGCCATCGGAAGAGTAAGCAAGGCTGAAAAGACGAATTTCCATTGAAGTCTCCTAATCTCTATATTTTTGTTCTGTTCAGAGGAGCGGTTTTGGCTGACTTCCTTTGCTTCAAACCCAATTTTGTTTATTTTTTGAATGATGTCAGAAACGCTTGTCCGGTTTTTTTCAAACGAGACACGGCCTTTTTCAGTTGTTAAATTGACCGATATGTCTGTCACTCCATCTATTTTTGAAACAGATTTTTCGATACGAGTCGTACAGGCAGCACAATGCATGCCTTTTACTTCAATATGTGCGGTTTCGATCATAGCCTGGCCCCACTCCTTTCCTTCATCAATATTATTCATTCTATTAAAATCGATTTGTATTTAGAACGAATGGCAGCAGAGCTGGTAAAAGCCTGTATTAATTTTTTTCTCCCATATGCAGTGCGGCTTTTAATGAAATTTTGTGAATACCTAGCATTAGAATGCCTGCCATGAGTTGATCAAGCCTAGTATTGACTAAGGGAGGAAAAAGTGTATGAGAACTAGAATGAGAGGGTAAACAAAGTTTTGTCATTAATTGAGTTAAAAACGGATTATTCATCCCATCAATTAAAGCATTGAGGATAAAAACTGAGCAGGCTGGCAATAAAAGAAGTCCGCTTAGGAAAGCATAACGTTTTTTAGTCTCGCTATATGTCCGTAGTTTTTTAAACGGTGAGGTAATGGGCCACCACATACGAAAGGCTAAGATAAATAGTAAAAAGAAATAACTATTATGAATGGCAGGATGATCAGAGATAAGGCTTAATATTGTTGGTAAATGATACATGGAAAATAGGATTGCAAAAATAAAGAGTGCCACGATAGGTTTTACAAAAAGAAAAGACCTGACTAGGATAACCGTCCACAATAGCTGATAAACGGGCTTTGGAATCCCTAATAATAATAATGGTGGAATAATAAAAAATAGAATGCTCATTTGGATCATATGCAAGCTGAATGAGAGGTGGCTAATGGCTGCAAAGGGGCTCCCAACTATCAAGACAAGTAAGCCTAGGCTGGAAAGAAAAAGAAATGGCTGCTTTTGAAGCATTGTGAATTTAGTCGTTTGTCTTACGAGTATTGTGTATAAAACGGCGATAAAGACGGCAGTCATTAATATAGGAATATTCCATTCTAATTCATTTCTAATTAATAATAAATAATCAAACATGCTTTTCCTCCTCATATCAGGATGAAATAAAATAAATTGGGGGCATTGCTGAAAAGCTTATATGATTATGGATATGATTTCTGATTATTATACATACCAAACCTTTAAACAAAGTTCACTACACACTTTCGTAATTCCAAAAAATAACATAAAATATAATAAAAGTGTTTCCAAGGAGAAGTGAAGATGAATACACTCATAAATACGCTTCAAAAGAAAAGAGTTAAGGTAACGAAGATTCCGAAATGGGGCACGTATTTACGGAATCAATGGGAGGAGAATTTTGCTAGTCATCTTAGTGAGGACGAGAAGGGTAAAATTCATTTGCATGACAAAGGTAAAAGCAGTGGATTCTTATGGCATATTTTCAGCTATGAAACAAAGGAATGCTTGAAAGAAGAACAGGCAAATGAAGCATTTAATCAATTACAAAAGCAGGCATGTTATGTTTTTCATCAGCATTCAAATGATGCGATAATCATTGAAAATGTATCTAAAATTACTGCTGAAGACTTTGAAAATGAACAGGATATTTATGTAGTGGATAAGGAATTTGCCTGGACTTACGTCAATACACACGAAAAAGGATTGTGCGGTCCATACTTTTCGTGGAAACAGGGAAGGTAATATTTTCAAATTAAAAGAGGGATCATATGCAGTTGTTTATCAAAAGGATAAGTCGAAACGAGGCAGTCGAAATCCTAAACTGGAAATACCCAGCACCTTATAATTTTTACAATAATGAAGAAAACGAGGAATCTATAAGGGAGTTATTAGGAAGCTCGTATTCAGTTGTCATTGACGAAAATGGTCGATTAATAGGCTTCTTTTGTACTGGGGATTCTGCCCAGGTGCCTGCTGGGACAAAGTATGGTGCCTATTCAGAAACATGTACTGATATTGGGCTTGGAATGAAGCCCGAGTTAACAGGGCAGGGAATGGGATATGCATTCTTTTCTTTTATCCTAAGGCATATCCATGGCGCATATAAGGAAGTTCCCCTTCGCTTAACGGTGGCGAAGTTTAATGATAGGGCGATACGCCTTTATGAAAAACTTGGTTTTAAGAGGAAAATAGAATTTAGTAATGGGTCTACCGCATTTATGACGATGATAAAAGATTCATAGGAGTGCTAAAGTGATTTATTTACCAATTAAATTTGTAAAAACCATTAAAGATGTGCATAAGGAAAAAGGGGAGAAGTGGTTACTTGAGTTTCAAGAGCTTATTCATGAATGTGAGGAGCGGTGGCATTTAAAAATCATGCCGCCGTTTGATTTGTCCTATAATTTTGTGGCGCCTGCTATTCGGAATGATGGATTGGAAGTAGTCATCAAGCTAACTGTTCCGAGTGAGGAATTTCTTTCTGAAGTAGAGGCCCTCGTTCTATTTAACGACCATGGTATGGTTAGGATCGTAGATGTTGATAGGATAAAAGGAGTTCTACTACTTGAAAGATTAAAGCCTGGCACGACCCTTGCCTCACTTGAGAATAATGAGGAAGCTGCTTATATTGCTTCTCAAGTCATGAAAAAGTTATGGAGCCCGGCTCCCAAATCTGTTCACATTCCGCATATTAAAGAGAGAGGAAAAAGTTTAGACAAAATTTATAAGGATAATCCTGAAGGACTCGGACCCATCACGAAAGAAATGCTGCAAGAAGCGACTGAGAACTTTAGGGAGTTAGCGGAAACCCAGACCGAGCCTTTTCTGCTCCATGGTGATTTACATCATTATAATATTTTAAGGACAGGCACCGATTCTTGGCTAGCCATTGATCCTAAAGGGCTAATTGGAGAAAGAGAATATGATGTGATTCAATTTTTACTAAATAAACTGCCAGATGATCAAATCACAGAAGTAATAGAAAAACGCATTGATATCTTTGTAAAGGAACTGAACTTAGATAAAAATAGAATTCTATTATATGGATTTTCTCATGCTGTTCTTGCAACATGCTGGTCTATTCAGGATAGTGGAACCTGGGATGAAGGTTTCTTCAAAGCGATCTATGTGTTTAAAGATTTAAGAAGTTATTAGAACGTGAAGCTAGACGGACATTTCAAAAGGGGAAAGCCTGTGAAAAGTCCAA
>NZ_JBALPC010000084.1:0-10223 GCF_036965225.1 Bacillus sp. JJ1474
GAGTAGGACGTCGCTAGGCCTTTTTTATAATATTCCGCAGTAGCTCAGTGGTAGAGCATTCGGCTGTTAACCGAACGGTCGTAGGTTCGAATCCTACCTGCGGAGCCATTTTTTTGATGATATATTTGAGCAGGTAGTTGTGATGCTTCCATAGCTCAGCAGGTAGAGCACTTCCATGGTAAGGAAGAGGTCAGCGGTTCGAGCCCGCTTGGAAGCTTACCTTAATATTAATATATGGCCCATTGGTCAAGCGGTTAAGACACCGCCCTTTCACGGCGGTAACACGGGTTCGAATCCCGTATGGGTCACCATTTGGAGGATTAGCTCAGCTGGGAGAGCATCTGCCTTACAAGCAGAGGGTCGGCGGTTCGATCCCGTCATCCTCCACCATAACATTTATACAATTGTAATTAATATGTCGGCCTAGCTCAATTGGTAGAGGATTTTAAAAGCTTGCAGCAACGAAGCTTTTCTCCCTCGAATGGCAAACCTTTAAAATCTGCGACAAAGACCGTAGGGCTTTGGAGCACAGTTATCAGCAAAAACTAAATTAGAAATGATTATTTTATTTTGCCGGCCTAGCTCAATTGGTAGAGCAACTGACTTGTAATCAGTAGGTTGGGGGTTCGAGTCCTCTGGCCGGCATCTTATAATTTGGTGGGGTAGCGAAGTGGCTAAACGCGGCGGACTGTAAATCCGCTCCCTTTGGGTTCGGCGGTTCGAATCCGTCCCCCACCACCATTTATTTTTAATAAAAACATTAAAAATGGACATGTTATAATTAGTCCTTTTTATTTTGTAAATTATGTAGTTTAATCAATGGGCTATAGCCAAGCGGTAAGGCATCGCACTTTGACTGCGACATGCGTTGGTTCGAATCCAGCTAGCCCAGCCATTTTTCAAATGAGCCATTAGCTCAGTCGGTAGAGCATCTGACTTTTAATCAGAGGGTCGAAGGTTCGAGTCCTTCATGGCTCACTTCGTTTTCTAAAGAAGACCTTTAGGGATATTATTCCTAAGGGTCTTCTTTGGTTTTAACCTTCTTTAGGTTCTCGTTTACCTAATATAATAGAACGAACGATAAGAAGCGGGATAGTGCCCGACTCGGCAGAAAAAGAGAGGAAACGGTCGACATTAAGGGTTTCTGATGCCCGTCCAGTCAGAAAAAAGGAGCGACCGGTCATCAAAAATTGGTTTAGGTGCCCGTCCTGTCAGAAAAAGAGAGCGACCGGTCACCAATAAGGGTTACTGGTGCCCGTCCCGTCAGAAAAAGAGCACGACCGGTCACCAATAATAGATTCTATCCCGTCCAATCAGCCGAACACCCATTTAATTTCTAATATTCCGTATATTTATACAGATTTTTGTCGAGTTGAGTCATTTCCTTCAATGGGGTTAAAATAAAGGTAGAAAATGATTTATTGGCTTAGGGAGGGCTTTTTTATGAATAAGTTGGCGATTATTGGGATGCCTATGGATTTGGGTCAAGCTAGACGTGGAGTTGATATGGGGCCTAGTGCTATTCGATATGCAGGAGTAAATGAGCGGTTAAAAGCATTGTTTGATGAAGTTCATGACAAGGGAGATATTGCTATAGGGAGACCAGAAGTAGAGGTTGATCCGGTTTCCAACCTGCGCAATTTGAAATTAATTGCTGAGAAAACAGAATTGCTCGCTAAAGAGGTGGATCAAGCCATTGAGGATCAAGCGTTTCCACTTGTACTTGGGGGTGATCACAGCATTGCGATTGGCACACTGGCTGGGGTTGCTAAGCACTATAAAAATTTAGGCGTCATTTGGTATGATGCCCATGGGGATTTAAATACGGCAGAGACTTCTCCTTCAGGAAATATTCACGGGATGCCGCTTGCTGTTAGTTTAGGCATGGGTCATCCATTGCTTACCAATGTGGGTGGCTTTGCTCCGAAAGTAAAGCCAGAGAATATTGTCATTATTGGAGCTCGTTCTTTAGATGAGGGCGAAAGGGAATTAATAAAAGAGCTGGGAATTAAAGTGTATACGATGCATGAAATCGACCGCTTGGGTATGACGAAGGTTATGGAAGAAACGATTAACTATTTAAAAGAGAAAACGGATGGGGTCCATCTGTCTCTTGATCTAGATGGGTTAGATCCTCATGATGCACCTGGAGTAGGAACTCCGGTTATTGGCGGAATCAGCTACCGGGAAAGCCACTTAGCCATGGAAATGCTAGCGGAAGCACGGTTGATTACCTCAGCTGAATTTGTTGAGGTAAATCCGATTTTAGATGAAAAGAATAAAACAGCATCTGTTGCTGTTGCTTTAATGGGTTCATTATTTGGCGAAAAGCTTCTATAAAAAATACCAGGCAGTGGCTCAACAAAAAGCCCTGCCTAATTTTTTTTATTCTGGGTGTAGTATAAATTGAGCAGCCTGTCCAGTTTTGTACTCATGTCTACTACTTGTTGACTACACAGAGAAGAGGAGGATGCTAAATAAATCATTTCTCTTCTGCAATCTTCTATATCCTTTAATAGTTTACAATCACACATGAGACCACCCCTTTTTTGCTTTTGGATATACCTATTTATAACTGCCTGAATTTCGAAATAGAAAAGCTTTAGGACGTACATCTTTGGCAATCCTCAAATTTTACTTACTATAATCCCCGTAAAATAAAATTATTAAACACCAGCAGTAAATATTTGTTAATATAGATATGGTTAGTATTTTTAAAAAAAAGTGAAACCTTTTCCGCTATCGATCGTAATATCGATTAGCCGCATTAGAGCGGAGGTAAAAGAAAAATGGAGACAATCGTAAAGAAAAGGATTAAGCAGGTACTAAAAGGGGATCAAGACTCCTATGCAGAAATAGTAGAAATCTATAAAGAAAAAGTATATATGATTTGCTATAGAATGCTGGGAAATAGACATGAAGCAGAAGACATTGCACAGGAGGCTTTTTTAAGAGCTTACGTGAACATTCATAGTTTCAATATAAATCTGAAATTCTCTTCATGGCTTTATCGAATTGCTACGAATCTTTGCATCGATCGAATGAGGAAGAAGAAACCTGATTATTATTTAGATGCAGAGGTAGCAGGGACTGACGGGTTAACGATGTATTCGCAAATTGCTGCAGATACGAGTCTGCCCGAGGAGGATCTTGAAAGTCTGGAGCTGCAAGAGACAATTCAAAGAGAAATTTCCAAGCTCCCAGAAAAATACCGTACAGTGATTGTTCTCAAATATATTGAAGAACTTTCCTTAAATGAAATAAGCAAGATATTAGATTTGCCATTAGGTACGGTTAAAACAAGAATTCATCGGGGAAGAGAAGCATTAAGAACCCAATTACGACACGTATAACTTTATTCAGCAATAAATTCCCACCTTCATAGGTGCGAGTTAAATGTAAATGGGGTTCAAACATTGGCTGAATAAAGTAAAGCCTCCGGCGAGCCTTTCGATTTTTTAAGGAATTTATCGAGCGAGCTCAGGTAAATCTGGGCGCAAATAAGCCAAGGCGAATTTGATTATGAAGAGGGTGAGAACTTTGAAGTGTCCAGCAGAAGTGATTCTTTATATGCATGAATATTTAGATGAAGAGATCTCAGCCGAACATGAAGCAGAGTTAAGAGCGCACTTGCAAAGCTGCAAAGAATGCCAGGCGCATTTCCATGAATTACGAAAGACTATTGCACTTGTCAGAAGCACTTCACATATACAAGCGCCATCCGATTTTACCGCAAAAGTGATGGCCAAATTGCCAAAGGAGAAGCGGAAGGTCGGTTTCCAGCGCTGGATTAGACAGCATCCGCTAGTGACGGCTGCATCTCTATTCCTCGTACTCATGATGGGAAGCATCATTTCCTCGTGGGAACAAGATCATCAATTCTCTGTGTCGAGACAGCCCAATCTCGTAGTACAAAATGACACAGTCATTGTTCCTGAAGGAGAGGTAGTCAAGGGTGACGTCATCGTTAAAAATGGCAAATTAAAAATAGAAGGACAAGTTGAAGGAAATGTGACCGTTATTAACGGAGAGAAATATTTGGCATCGGCTGGAAAAGTCACAGGGGAAATAAAAGAGGTGAATGCTGTTTTTGACTGGATGTGGTATCATATCAAAAAAACAGCTAAAGAGGTAGTTAGCATATTTGAAGGCAGTGAGCCTGAGACGGTTCAATAACAAACAATCATTCTACAACGGAATCTTGCTTTTAGGCAGGATTCCGTTATTTTATATGGAAAGTTAACAGTATCCAGACGGGTGGTATTGCATGCTTTATGGTATAATATGAAAGCTATGTTAATGAATAATGATGCTTTTAATATATATTTGGAGGAAGGATAATGTCGTTTTCAGATTTCTCTATACTGAAATTATTAGCAAATACTGTTGACATTCTCCTCGTTTGGTATGTCATCTATAAACTGATTGTCATTGTCAAAGGGACGAAAGCCGTTCAATTGGTAAAAGGAATATTTGTTATTCTTCTTGTAAAGGTAATCAGTGATAATTTCCACCTCCAGACACTTGGGTGGATGATGCAGCAGGTACTTACTTGGGGATTTGTAGTGATTGCAATCATTTTCCAGCCTGAGTTAAGAAGAGCCCTTGAACAACTTGGGCGGGGACGATTTTTTTCTAGAACAGGCAATCAGGAGTCAGAAGATCAGGAAAAATTGGTTGAATCGATTGTGAAGGCTGTCGATTATATGGCTAAGCGCCGGATTGGGGCCTTAATTTCCATTGAACGGGAAACCGGAATGGGCGATTATATCGAAACAGGCACACCGCTAGAATCAAAAATTTCGTCAGAATTACTGATCAATATTTTTATCCCTAATACACCATTGCATGATGGGGCTGTTATTTTACAAAAAAATCAGGTGGCTGCTGCTGCTTGCTATCTTCCTTTGTCAGAAAGTCCATTTATCTCGAAGGAGCTTGGAACCAGGCACAGGGCTGCACTAGGGATTAGTGAAGTAACGGATAGTGTAACGGTAGTTGTTTCAGAAGAGACGGGCAGTATTTCGCTAACAAAAAATGGCGAACTTCACCGTGACTTACAATCTGATGACTTTAAGGAAATGTTAACAACGGAATTGATTACACAAAACCGAGTTAAACAAGCTTCTTCCGCTCGTTGGAATTGGAGGGCGAAGAAAAATGGATAAATTAATTGACAAGCTGATTGGCACACGCTGGTTTATGAAGATTACCGCATTAATTCTTGCCATGCTTCTCTTTACTTCTGTTTATGATCCACAAAAGGACGTTTCCAACATTAATGTGCCTAGCGGGGAGGATTATGAAATTCTATCGGATATACCAGTTAAAAGCTATTATGATACTGACAATCTTGTAGTAACAGGCGTCCCGGAAACGGTGAAAGTGACCATACAAGGTCCAAAGAATCTATTGCAACCCGCAAAAGCGCAACGTAATTTCGAAGTATATGTGGACTTAACAAATGCTGCCATTGGCACAAAACGCGTTCCGTTGGAAATTCGAAATTTATCAGACAAGCTGAAAGCGACAATTGATCCTGCCTATGTAAATGTCAGCATTCAGGAGAAAGTAACAAAGGATTTTAAAGTAGATGTAGAATTTGATAAGACCTTGTTAGAGGCGGGCTATATTTCCGAGCCTCCTGAGGCAGAGCCGAAAAGTATAAAAATAACGGGAGCTAAGGATGTCATTGACAAAATTAGCTATGTAAAAGCGACAGTGAATATAAGGGGGACTATAAAAGAGACTGTTCGAAGAGAAGCACAGATTCAAGTGCTAGATCGGAATATGAATAAGCTTGATGTTTTATTAGAACATGAAATGGTTGATGTCATCATCCCAGTGAAAAGCTTGAGTAAAACAGTTCCCATTAAGGTGATAGAAAAAGGCAGTCCGCCGGCGAACATCAAGATTGATTCCATTACACCTGATATAAAAGAGGCTAAGATTTTTGCTGCACAGGATGTGTTAGATAGGACGGACAGCGTAAGGGTCGAAGTAGATGTTAGCCAAATCAATGAAGATACGGAAATATCACTGCCTGTCATCATTTCTGAAGGAATTATTGAGGTGAATCCAAAAACGATCAGAGTAGCGATCCAAACAAGTGAAATTCCACAAGAGGGAGATCAAACTGTAGAAACGGATGAGAATAAAACTTTCTCTAATCTTCCAATCAGTTTTTCGGGCCTCCCTAACCAATATGAGGCAGAAGTGTTATCGCCAAATAACGGTGCCAGCCTAACTGTTACAGGAAAAAGCGAAATGATTAAGCAATTAAAAGCTAGTGATTTTCTTGTTTTTCTTGATTTATCTAATATAGAAGCGGGAGACCATGACGTCAAAATTAATGTAAATGGTCCTTCAAATGTTCAATGGAATCTGGCAACGGATGTAGCAAAAGTTACGATTACACAAAAAGAGATTTAATATAAATAATGTTTAAAGGAGAGTATGCATTAATGGGAAAATATTTTGGTACGGATGGGGTACGTGGAGTCGCAAATAGCGAGTTGACACCTGAGTTAGCTTTTAAATTAGGGCGTTTTGGAGGATATGTTCTGACTAGAGATAAAAGCCGTCCAAAAGTATTAATTGGCCGCGATACTCGTATTTCTGGACACATGCTTGAAGGGGCACTCGTTGCTGGTCTATTATCTATCGGAGCAGAGGTCATGCGTCTTGGCGTCATTTCAACGCCTGGTGTTGCTTATTTAACAAAAGCACTTGGGGCAGAAGCGGGCGTCATGATTTCTGCTTCACATAATCCTGTGGCAGACAACGGAATTAAGTTTTTTGGCCCTGATGGGTTTAAGCTATCTGATGAACAGGAAAATGAAATCGAAAGCTTTATGGATCAAGAGGAAGATCAGCTGCCAAGACCGGTCGGAGCCGAGCTTGGACAGGTGAATGATTATTTCGAGGGCGGACAGAAATACTTGCAATTTTTGAAGCAAACTGTGGATGAGGATTTCTCCGGCATCCATATTGCTTTGGATTGTGCTCACGGAGCGACATCTTCCCTTGCATCACACTTATTTGCCGATTTAGATGCAGATCTATCCATGATTGGAGCTTCTCCTAATGGATTAAATATTAATGAAGGTGTAGGATCAACACATCCTGAGACGCTTGCTGCATTTGTAAAGGAAAAGGGAGCAGATGTCGGTTTAGCATTTGATGGGGATGGAGATCGCCTTATTGCGATAGATGAAAATGGCGACATTGTAGATGGCGATCAAATTATGTATATATGCGGGAAATACCTGAAAGAACAAGGCAGACTGCGCCATAGTACAGTGGTTTCGACTGTTATGAGCAACCTTGGTTTTTATAAAGCGCTGGAGGCGAACGGCATTCAAAGCATTCCAACAGCTGTTGGTGACCGCTATGTAGTAGAAGAAATGAAGAAGAATGGCTATAATCTTGGAGGCGAGCAATCCGGCCATATCATTTTCCTTGATTATATTACGACAGGCGATGGGCTCCTAACAGGTCTTCAGCTTGTAAACATCATGAAAATGACGAAAAAGCCATTATCAGAGCTTGCAAAGGAAATGCAAAAGTTCCCGCAAAAGCTTGTGAATATTCGTGTGACAGATAAGCACCATGTGACAGATAATGAAAAAGTAAGTGCGATTATTTCAGAGGTTGAAAAAGAAATGAGTGGAAATGGCCGCATTTTGGTGAGACCATCTGGAACAGAGCCGCTTGTTCGTGTGATGGCCGAGGCGCCAACAGAAGAGCTATGCAACTCCTATGTGGAGAGAATTGCTGCTGTGGTCGTAGAAGAAATGGGATTGAATGAAGAGTAAACAGGCTATGCATAAGGGAACCGAACCGTTCTCTTATGCATATTTTTATTGTATAGGGAGTTTTTTTCCTCTATTTTTCAATTGACGAAAGAGTTTTTTGTGTGTATGATATTACTGTTTTTTAAAATAAATGGAAAGGTGGGCCGTTTTATTGTAAAAAAAATTAATATTGAAGCGCCTGGACTAATTCAGAACGGAAGTGGATTAGTTGACGAGGAGGAGGTTTATCGAAATGTTCGGCGGATGCCTCCCGGTTCAAAGCAAACCGTTATTCCATCTATAAAACATTAGGGTAACTTAATGCACAAAGAGATGGGAATGCTAATTATTAAAAATGACGTTTGATGAAAACAGCCACTGTAAAAAACAACATTACTAGTCGCTTGTCAAAAGAAAACGTCAGAAGATCAATTACAGAGATGAGGGGCAAGACTGTCCCAAAAGGCTTCTTGCCCCTTCCGATTTAGGAGGAAAAGAAGTATGTGTGGTATCGTAGGATATATTGGAAATTTTGATTCGAAAGAAATTTTGCTTAAAGGCTTAGAAAAGCTTGAATATAGAGGATATGATTCAGCAGGAATTGCTGTAATGAACGAGAACACTGTACATGTTTTTAAAGAAAAGGGCCGTATTGCTGATTTAAGAAACATGGTTGATTTTGATGTTTATGCCGAGCTAGGAATAGGTCATACTCGCTGGGCTACACATGGAGTGCCAAGTGTAGCCAATGCTCACCCGCACCAAAGCGCATCAGGGCGCTTTACTCTGGTTCATAATGGTGTCATTGAAAACTATGAAATCCTAAAGCGCGAATATTTGCAAGGCGTTCCTTTTAACAGTGATACAGATACGGAGGTCATCGTTCAGCTGATTGAATTGCTCGCGAATGAAGGACTAACAACTGAAGAAGCGTTTCGCAAAACGCTTAAGCAATTAAATGGGTCGTATGCACTTGCCCTTTTAGACGAAAAGGATAATGAAACCATCTACGTTGCGAAAAATAAAAGCCCGCTGCTAGTCGGATTAGGTGACACATTTAATGTGGTCGCATCAGACGCAATGGCGATGCTTCAAGTAACGGATCAATATGTAGAGTTAATGGACAAAGAAGTCGTCATAGTGAGAAAAGATGACGTGACGATCATGAACCTTGATGGTGAAAAAATCACCCGTGATCCTTATACAGCAGAATTAGATGCAAGCGACATTGAAAAAGGCACATATCCGCACTATATGTTAAAGGAAATTGACGAACAGCCTTTAGTGATGCGGAAAATTATTCAAAGCTACCAGGACGAAAAGGGAGCTTTAACAATTGATGGCGAAATTCTACAAGCAATGAATGAGGCAGATCGTATTTACATCATTGCAGCGGGAACGTCCTACCATGCTGGACTCGTTGGGAAACAATTCATTGAAAAAATGGCGAAAATTCCGGTAGAAGTGCATATTTCCAGTGAGTTTGGCTACAACATGCCGTTGCTTCCTGAAAAACCTCTATTCATCTTTATTTCACAGAGCGGGGAAACTGCCGACAGCCGTGCTGTACTTGTGAAAATTAAAGAAATGGGCTATAAAGCGATTACGATTACAAATGTGGCTGGCTCAACACTTTCCCGTGAAGCGGATTACACGTTACTGCTTCATGCTGGCCCTGAAATTGCTGTTGCTTCGACAAAAGCGTACACAGCACAACTTGCGGTATTAGCGATTTTAGCTGAGGTTACAGCAAAGAGCCGTGGAATAGAAATGGATCTTGATCTTTCTCGAGAGCTTGGCATCATTGCGAATGCGATGGAAGTGCTCTGTGATGAAAAAGAAGAATTCGAAGCAATTGCCCGTGAATTTTTATCCGTTACTCGCAATGCATTTTTCATTGGCCGTGGACTAGACTTCTATGTCGGTCTTGAAGGAGCACTAAAGCTGAAGGAGATCTCTTATATTCAGGCAGAAGGGTTTGCAGGAGGCGAATTAAAGCACGGCACGATCGCTTTAATCGAAGACGGCACACCAATTATCGCCTTAGCTACTCAAGAAAGTGTTAATTTAAACATCCGCAGCAACGTCCAAGAAGTCGCTGCCCGAGGAGCCAACGCGTGCATCATCTCTATGAAAGGTCTGGAAGCGGAAGAAGATACTTTTGTCATTCCAGCTGTGCACGAACTATTAACACCTCTTATCTCTGTTGTACCATTGCAACTAATTTCTTACTACGCTGCTTTACACCGGGACTGTGATGTTGACAAGCCGAGGAATTTGGCGAAGAGTGTGACGGTGGAGTAAGTGGAAAGTTTGGGAATTGATACTTGTGTCTAACGACAACTCAGTCGTGACCTAGAAACCAGTATTTTTAAACAAGGTTTTTGATATTAAAAAAAGTAAGTTATTTTCTAATTAAAACAAGGA
>NZ_JBALPC010000085.1:0-13271 GCF_036965225.1 Bacillus sp. JJ1474
GATGAACGCAATTATCAAATCAATCTATTTCTAAAGAGATTTTTCCGCCTGTTCGGCAATTTGTATTGATTAAAAATAACCAAATTATAATTTTAGTTTGAAACCTGTGATTTTTAATGATTATTAGGATCTGATCTTATTGTTATTGCCAGGATGAATAATATCGTATTTTATGTAGCTCAAACCTAGATGAGTTTAAGGATTAACCAAGAATTAAATTAAGGGAGTTCAAACATGTATGTAACTATGTTGTTAATTGGTTTTTTATCTGGAATGATTACGGGCTTGTTATCAATTGGGGGAGGAATTATTGTAGTCTTTATGCTAATGTTTGTTTTTCCTTTGTTGACAGGTAAAACGTTCCCGATGCACACGATAGCTGGCTTTTCTATTATGCAAACTTTTTTTTCAACGCTTTCTGGTGGATTTTATTATATACGGAACAAACTTGTCGAACGGAAAATAGTCTTAATCATGGGAATTCCAGCGTTTATTGGCGGTATGATAGGGGTTCTATTAGCTTCCTATTCCTCTGACTTTCTTTTACGTACCATCTTTGCTTTTCTGGCTGTAACGGCTGCCATTGTAATGCAAATCCCCTATAAATCAAATGAGGAATCGGAGCCGTTTAACTTTACCATTTTTTCAACCATTCTAACTGTACTGGCCTGTTTTATGATAGGGATTTCAGGGGGATTAGTAGGAATTGCGGCGGGATTTATTTTTGTTCCACTTATGATTTTTGTTTTCAAGATTCCTATAAAAAATGCAATAGGTTCCAGTCTACTTATTTGCTTTCTTTTAGCAGCGGGGAGTTTGATTACTAAACTGAGTATCAGCTCCATTCCTATAGGTTATGCGTTTATGCTGATTATAGGGGGAATCGCTGGTGCCCAAATTGGCGGACGTATAACAAAAAAACTAAATTCAATAACATTAAAGAGAATTGCGGCGTACTTAATTCTGCTTGTAAGTATAAAGCTTTTCTTTGATATTTATTCTTGAGCAAAAAAGAAGAAAATAAAAACGTACAGTTCAAAGAGCTGCACGTTTTTTGCTTTTTATTAAAGTATGGATAATTTCCCTTAAGTAACGTTAAAGAAGTTCATGATAATCAAATAGCCGCCTGTAAATAGTAGAATCAGATAGGAAATCAATCGAAATGTGCCCTGACTGACCTTCTTAAAAAAGAACTGCCCCAGCAATATACCTAAAAAAAGCGCAGGAATGGAAATAAGGGAAGAAGTCCAAGCGACTGAACTCGTACCGCTAAATATGATTTGCAATATTAAGCTAATGAGATAGACAAAGAGATTGTAGACTAATGGAATATTCCGAAAGCTATCTTTATCCATTGCACTCCCAGAAAAATAAAGCAACAGAGGTGGACCGGGTATTCCCATGCTTGTCGTTAGGAGGCCAGATATTCCACCAGTCAAGATGTCCCTTTTCTTTGTTTGCTTGATGGTTAATTTTAAAATAAGAAGAACCGTGAAAATCAGAATCAGTACACCCACGATGATCTTTAGCAGGGTGACATCCAAATAAAGATAAATCGGAATTCCTAAGAGAGCACCTACACTACTTCCTTTTATTAAACGTATTAACAGGGCTTTATCGATTTCTTTTCCTATTTTAAAGATCATAAATATGGAAAGACAAAGGGAAAGAATAATACTAATTTGAATCGCCGTATGCACGGGATAGATCAAGAACAAAAACGGTGTACTCACAACTGAAAAGCCGTAGCCCGTACTTGTTTGCAGCAAAGAAGATATTAGGACAATCAGGAATAGGAATATCCAACCTTCCTCCATAAAATGCCCCCCTTATTATTTATCAAACTGTAAAAACCTAGAAGTAAAAGGCAAGAATCCTATTCAAAATAGGATTTTTGCCTTGATCCGTTCATTTCTCCATGTCTAAATTTGATTTAATATATTATCTAGATTTGCTCTTGCAATTTCCTTAATATCCTTGTATTTATTGTTCCCATGAGAATCAATAGAGACAATTAAAGGCCCAAAATCCTTTACCCTGAACTTCCATATGGCTTCAGGCATCAGATCTTCCCACCATACATCTTCAATGGCTTCTACTTGTGTCGTCTCCAATGCTGCCGATCCCCCAAGGATAGAGAAATAACAGCCATTAAAATCAACACATGCCTGACTCCCATCCTCGAGGAGTCCTCCTTTTCCAATAATGACTTTCATGCCATAATCTTGCATTAATCCCCTAGTAAAACGATCCATACGATAGCTTGTAGTCGTGCCAATGCTCACCTTTTCATAGGTACCGTCATCTAATTTTCTGACTCCCGGGGCCGTATGGAGACCGATTGATCCTTGTAATTGTGGAACAAGGTCAGCTGGCAGTTCCACCTTCTTATCAAAAAGGCGAATTAGATTTGCATCACGGATTCCGAAAATGATCCCATCTAAAGTGACTGTATCCCCTGCATATAATTTCTTAATATCTTCATCTGTCAACGGAGCTTTTAATCTATAATGTGCCATAGTACCCCTCCAATTGGATTTATTAAACCGTGCAATCCTAAAGGCAACTAAACGATTATTCTATAAAATTATTAAAAAAGGATAATAATTAGGAGTAAGCTGATAGCTCCCATGATAATGGATGAAATTAAACCAACCATTAAGGGGCGTATCCCTACAGATTTAATCTTTTTTAAATCAGTTCCTAAACCTACACTGGCCATGACCATTAAAATGACGAATTTAGCAATGAAAGTAGTGGGCTCGACAAAGCTGGTTGGCAAAGGGAAAAACGTATTTATTGCAGCAGCTCCAGCAAAAAATAATATAAAGAAAGGAAAGACTTTACTCATTTTTACTTTATTTTGATCGGAATTCGCCGTTTTGTTTTTAATCGAAATAAAAATTGATAATAGGACAGCAACTGGCACTAGCATTAATGTTCTAATCAATTTAATAACCACGGATGCATCTCCAGCTTCTGTACTGTAGCTATAACCAGCTGCGACAACAGAAGAGGTGTCATGAATTGCTGTACCTGCCCATGCCCCGAACATACTATCTGGCATGGAAAGCAAATGGCCAATAATTGGATAGATTAAGACAGCTAATACATTAAAGGCAAAAATTGTGTTAACTGCATAGACAATGTCCTCATCTTTTGCTTTAAGGATTGGCCCTGTAGTGGCAATTGCTGTGGCCCCGCATATTCCAGTCCCTAAACTAATGAGCAAAGGAATATTTCCTTTGAGTTTAAATAACCTTCCGATGAAATAGGTTAGGCCGATACCAAGGATGACTGCAACTAATACGATAATTAGCGTATTCATTCCAAGTTGGAAGATTTCAGAAAAACTAAAACTAAAGCCAAGAAGAATAATGGCCAGTTTTAATAACTTTTTAAGAGTATAGCCGATTCCAGGATAAAATTCCTCGGGAACCACAAGAAACTGTCTCATGAGGACTCCGATAACAATGGCAATGACAGCCCCGCCGATCAGGGGAAAATCCTTTCCTAAAGAATGGGCGATTATCCCAATAACAAATGTTAAACCAATACCTGGAAGACTTTTTGACTTTATAAATGGTATTTTCGAATTCGGGACTGCGGATTTTTCTAATTGAAGCTCGCTACTCATTTGAAAACCTCCAACTTAAATAGTGACTATCAGTAATATCTGTGGATGAAAGGAATAAGGTTTTCTTTTACTCAATTTCATCTCCCTAATTTGGGGATGAAATTGAGCCTAAATTGGTGACTTTTTAAAAAATCAAATGAACCATTAGGTAAAATTATTAAGATAACTTTTTGGGAAGACTTATTAAAATGAAATTCTAGGATCTTCCCCTAGAGTGAAGGTAGCTCTCATTCTTCGTGCAGGCCAACACATCATATTGACAGCTACAGGGTTACATGTCATATGCGTATCTGCTGCTTCAATGTGGACTGCTAATGCTGTCGTACTTCCTCCTAAGCCTTGTGCACCCAATCCCAATTTATTTATTAGCGTAAACAGTTCCTCCTCTAGTTTCCGTACATTCGGATCCGGATTAGGAGAACCAACTTCACGTGCCGCAGCTTTTTTTGCAAGTGCAGCACATTTGTCTGCAGTTCCACCGATTCCAATTCCCACGATTGTAGGAGGACATGGATTGGCGCCAGATTCAAACACACACTCTAAGACGTATTTTTTAATCCCTTCAATACCGGCGGCGGGCGTTAACATTTTTAAATAACTCATGTTTTCAGAACCCGATCCCTTAGGAACAATTAAAATTTCAATTTGATCGCCTTCCACAAATTCATAGTGAATAATAGGGACTTGGTTTCCGGTAGAAGTGCCATGGTTTTTTCTTGTTAATGTGTTTACAATACTGCTTCTTAATGGATGCTCCAGCGTTGCCCGTTCCGTTCCTTTTCTAATTGCCTGCTCTAGTCTTAGACCATCAAACCGCACTTGATTTCCTACTTTTACAAAGTATACAGGAATTCCTGTGTCTTGGCAGATTAATAATTTTTGATCATCTGCTGTGGAAACAGTTTTGATGAGTGTTGCTAGAATCTCTTTACCACTTTCTAATTCTTCATTTTCGTAAGCTCTTTCTAAGGCAGTTCTAACATCAGGCGGTAAATCCTTAAGGGATTCAATATAAAGAGTTTTGCAGGATTCCTCGACTCTTTTATAAAAATCTTTGTCCACTTCCCACACATGCTTATAATCGGCAGTATAATCGGTAACTGTCATAGAAAACACTCCTTTTCTTGTTATTTGGAAGCCACTTCGATCTTATATCCTTCAATTCTTGCCACATCGATACGGGTTTGTTTAGTTTTTTCTACATGATAGCGGGGTTCTCCGTCTTCACCCTTGGTCACAAATATATTGCTTAGCCATTGTTCATCATTGCTTTCCTGATAATCCTCTCTGTAGTGAGAGCCTCTGCTTTCAGTACGCATTAGGGCACTAGCCGTAACCATCTTGGCTATCGTTACCAGATTTCGAACATTTAAGAATTCTTGCCATGTTAGATTATAGTGTCGTGAACCTTTAACGGATACACGCTCAATTCGATTTTCTAATACTCTAAGTTCGCTTAAAGCAATCTCTAGATCTGTCCCATTTCGGACCAAACCAACTTTTTCCCACATTAAGTTTTTCAAATCATTACGAATATAAAAAGGATTTTCTCCTTCCACATTACTAAAAGGCTTTACAATATCGTCAATAAAGGATTGAACTTGGGCATCCGATATTTTTCCATGAGTGCCGATGGTATGAATATAGGAAACGGCCGCATCGCCTGCTCTGGCACCAAATACAGTTGAGTCACAAACGCCATTTCCGCCTAGGCGGTTTGCTCCGTGTACTCCACCTGCATCCTCTCCAGCCACAAATAATCCGGCAATATTCGATTCACAGTTGTTCGTTATCCTTACCCCTCCCATATGAAAGTGGGCTGCTGGGGAGATCTCTACTGGCTCCGTGCTTAAATCCCTACCAACATCCCGGCATCGTTCTACCATTCCAGGGAACATTCGCCGTACATTTTCTTTCCCAAGATGGGATACATCCACATATACTCCACCCAACGGAGTTCCGCGACCTTCCATAATTTCCATATAGGCTGCTCTTGAAACCCGATCTCTTGTAGAGCGCTCCATACGTTCCGGATCGTAATTTTTCATAAATCTTTCTCCAAGAGAATTGATTAAGTAGCCCCCAGCTCCGCGAAGGCCTTCTTCCAGAACTCCACCATTTAACCGTGAATTCTCGGCAAGCAGTCCTGTTGGATGGAATTGCATCATTTCCATATCCAAAAACTCTGTTCCAGCTCGGTAACACATAGCCATTCCATCTCCCGATTTCTCAAGGCTAGGTGTTGCAATCTTGTACATGGTGGCGGCACCGCCCGTCCCAACAATAACAGCTTTACAGTGAACGACAATAAATTCGCCGGTTCTCATATTGTGCATTAAACACCCAGCTACTCTGTTTTTTTCTTCATCAAATAATATATCAATAGCCCTTACTTCATCCCACGCGGTGACGTTTGGTTTAGCATAAAGCTGATCACGCATCCGAGAAATAATTTCAATTCCTGTTAGGTCTCCCTTGTGAACAGTCCGGTCGAATGTTTGACCAGCAAAGGGTTTTTGGTGAATCGTTCCATCTTCATTTCTATCAAAAAAGACGCCCATTTTTGTTTCTAACTCTCTTATTCTTTTAGGCGCATCATTTACTAGCGTCCATGCCAGCTCCTGATCATTGATTCCGCCCCCGCCTTTGATCGTATCCTTAAAATGCTTTTCAAATGAATCATCGGGATGAAGTACAACATTATAACCGCCTTGTACCATACGGGTACACCCGCTTTTCCCTATTAAACCTTTTGCTGAAACGATAATTTTTGTATTGGGATCCTGATCAGCTGCATGATGAGCTGCAAATAAACCAGCACCGCCACTTCCCAAGATTAGAATATCTGTCTCTACGTGTTCCAACGAGTTCACCTACTTTGTTTTAGTGAAAATTTATATAATAATATGTTACTAGGACACAATGACGTAAAACATGAAGGCACAGAAAACCGCACCAATAACTGTAAAAATAGTAAACACACTTCGATTATCTTTTACAATACCGAAATCGATTAGGATCACCCTAAAACCGTATAAGGCATGGAAAATTAAAGCAAATATTAAAAGAGCATCTAAAAAGGCGTTTAAGTGTAAGGCAGAGAAAATTCCGATACCTGGAAGTTTTCCGACCATTGCATAACCACTATAAATTTTTAATGGTAAACAAAAGAGTAGAATTAATGCTGTAACTCTTTGAACTAACCACGCAATATAGCCAACAAAAGGACGTTGTTTTACCTTTACTTCTTGAACATTTTTACTTGTTTGCAAACTAGTTGAAGCCATTCCCAAACCATCTCCTATCGTTTAGTCGAATTACCATTTCATACCTATCGCTCTTTTCAACTGCTTCATTTTGATTTTCTGGATTGTTGCCATTGGTTTAATTCCTTTTGGACAAACCTCCACACATGCACTAAATGAACGGCAGCCAAATGCCCCGTCGGTTTCTACGACCATGTCTAGCCTTTCCTCTCTAGCTCCATCTCTTTCATCTGCAATCAAATTGTAAGCTCGGTTTAACGCAGCTGGACCGATAAACTCATCTACACCTCTAAGTGAAACGGTATTACAGGATTGAAAACACAATCCGCAAGTAATACAATCTTGATTTTCATCTATGATTTCTCGTCTTCCTGATGATGGAGGAATAATAGCAAACTCGTCCGTTTCTTCTTTTGGAACAAAATAAGGTTTTACCTTCTCCCAATTTTGAAAGAATTTATCCATATTGACGGCTAAATCTTTTATTACGTCCATGTTTCTCATAGGTTGAACGAGTATTTTATCCCCTAAATGTTCAATTTTAGTTCGGCATGCTAAACGGCCTCGCCCATTAATTACCATCCCGCAGGAACCGCACATTCCCAGTCTGCAAGCACACCGGAACGATAGACTGGGATCCTGATCCTCGACGATTAGAAACAAGCTATCCAATACCGTCATATTTTTTTTAGCTTCAATTTGAAATGTTTCATACTTAGGCTCATCGTCTATTTGTGGATCAAACCGCATAACTGTTACTTCAACATCCTTCATAATCAGTACCCCCAATTTGTGTTGCAAATTAAGAAACTAACTTCTTCTATCCTCCTTTTAATCTTTGATATGGATAGAACCATTGAAATTCTCCCTAGCCTCTGAAATCATGGCATAGTGACCCAACCAATATAAATTTATTAAATCACTATTTAGATTATAATTCAATATTTTTAAAATATTTTGACTAATATTATTTCAAATAAATAAGGAAATGTAAAATTTTAATGTATCCAAAATAATTAGTCAATTTTTTAAAGTGATGTTAAAATTAGGATAATGAGGTTGGGTCACTATACCAAATTTGCAGATGATGGCTAATATATAAAGATTTATGAGACTAATCACAAAAGAGAGGTGATTTATTATGAGGATTCTTATAACAGAACTTATCTGGAATGAAGGTATAGAAGAACTGGTTAAACAGGGATATGAAGTGAGACTACCAAGAGAATTTATAGGAACAACACGATAAATTGCTTAAAGGTTTTAAAAGGAATCGCCTCTTTATGTGTCATATAATACTCAATTTATAATTTTTAGAAAATTAAATAATTTGTTATTGACTATTAATGAATTTGGTGTTTTAATAAAATTATAAATAAATTGGTTGGGTCACCACACCAATATAAGGAGGCTTTTAAATGGGAAACAATGGTCAATCAAGTACTCTTACGGAAAAGCAGGAAACAAAGCCTGTAAGCACTCATAAGTTCCTAATCCATCATAGAGGTGATCATGTAGGTGTTGCTACTAGCCCGATAAAAGAGGGAGAGCAGGTAGTCGGCATTTATATGGATGATAATTCAGATGTGTCAGTAACAGCTAGAGGGGATATTCCTTTAGGCCACAAAATTTCTTTAGTCAATCTGGAAAAAGGTGAGCCTGTCTTAAAATATGGCGTTCAAATCGGTATAACGACAGAAGAATGGACAATTGGCGATTATGTTCACACACAAAATATTAAAACGGCGAGGTGGTAAAAATGGGACAACAACTTTTTGGATATCGTAGAGAAAATGGTAAGGTTGGAATTCGAAATCATGTAATTATATTGCCTGTTGACGACATTTCAAATGCGGCTTGTGAAGCAGTTGCGAAACAGGTTCAAGGAACAATGGCTCTCCCACATGCTTATGGGAGACTTCAGTATGGACCAGATTTAGATTTACATTTTAGAACAATGATTGGAACTGGTTCCAACCCGAACGTAGCTGCTGTAGTAGTAATTGGGATCGAGGAAAATTGGTCAAAAAAGATTGCTGATGGAATTGCTGAAACTGGTAAACCAGTATCCTACTTCTCTATTGAAGGAAATGGGGATTTAGAAACTATTCGGGCAGCATCTTGGAAAGCTAAAGAGTATGTTCAATGGGCGACAGAACTACAAAGAGAGCCGATAGAATTAAAAGATTTAACAGTTAGTATAAAATGCGGGGAATCTGATACAACAACTGGTTTGGGTTCCTGCCCAACAGTATCTCAAGCTGTTGACCGCTTAGTTGACGCAGGTGCTACTGTTTTCTTTGGGGAAACATCTGAATTAACAGGCGGGGAGCACTTAATCCGTGACCGAATGGCTACACCGGAATTACGTGAAAAATTTATGGCTATCTATGAAGATTACGTAGGGGAAATTGAATCGAAGGGTGTCGATCTACTAGGATCCCAACCAACTCAAGGTAATATCGCGGGTGGACTTTCAACCATTGAAGAAAAGGCACTTGGAAATATTGCAAAAACAGGAACGAAGCAAGTCATTGGTGTATTAGAACCTGCTGAAAAACCTTCGAATGGAGAGGGCCTATATTTTATGGATACGTCTTCTGCAGCAGCAGAGTGTATCACCTTGATGGCAGCAGCTGGCGCTGTATTACACTTGTTCCCTACAGGACAAGGAAATATCATCGGTAATCCGATTGAACCTGTCGTTAAAATTACGGCAAACCCTATTACGGCGGGCACTATGAGTGAACATATTGATGTTGACGTCCAGGGATTACTAGCTCGTCAGATTTCATTAGAAGAAGCTGGGGATCAGTTAATGGAAATGATTGCCCGTACTGTCAATGGCCGACTTACAAGTGCAGAGGCACTAGGTCATAGAGAGTTTGTTATGACAAAATTATATCGCAGTGCCTAATATCTCCCCTCTCCCTACACATTATGCGTAGGGAGAGTACTTTTTTGACCAGATACTTTTAGTACAAAACAATTGACTAAATTTAAAGGGGCTAACGTATGAATACTTACAGTAATGCCGATCTTAAAATGTTTTGTGACGATGTATTAGTAAGTATGGGGATGAATAAAGAGAATGCTGCGGTAGTTGGAGAGGCGTTGCTATCAGCAAATTTAGAAGGTGTTGATAGTCATGGAATTAGTAGACTGCCTATCTATTCTAAACGCATCAGCGATGGGAGGATCAATCTGAATCCAAACATCCAAATAAATATGAAAACCCCTTCTGTTTTATTAGTTGACGGGGATAATGGACTGGGGCATGTCGTCAGTTATCAAGCCATTCAAAAAGGGATTGAAATGACGAAGGAAACGGGCATTACAGCAATAGCCATTAAAAATAGCAATCATTTTGGAACTGCCTCCTACTTTTGCCAGCTAGCATGTGAACAAGACCTTGCTTGCATTGGATTTACAAATTCACCTCCTGGAATTGCGCCTTGGGGGGGGAAAGATGCTTTTTTCGGAACTAATCCGATTGCATTTGGATTTCCGACTGGAAATGACCAACCTGTAATCATTGATTTATCGACTAGTATTGTAGCAAGAGGAAAGATTATTTTAGCTGCCAAACAGGGGGATCATATCCCTGATGGGTGGGCGATTGACGAACACGGTCATCCAACAAATGATCCTGAAGCTGCTTTAAAGGGATCTGTTCTGCCTTTAGGTGGAGCGAAGGGAGCAGCTTTAGCTTTAGCTGTGGAAATTTTGACTGGAGTCCTTTCAGGTGCTACCTTCGGGCCACATGTAAAAAATCTGTATGATGATAAAGAAATAGGACAGGCAAATGTGGGGCACTTTTTTATTTTGTTGGATATTGCGAAGTTTATGGATGTAACTTTCTTTTTTAAGTCACTACAAACTCTTTTAGGGGAAATGAAGGCAGTTCCAAAAGTACCTGGAACAACGGAAATTAGATATCCGGG
Organism: Bacillus sp. JJ1474; assembly: GCF_036965225.1. NCBI lineage: Bacteria > Bacillati > Bacillota > Bacilli > Caryophanales > Bacillaceae > Bacillus > Bacillus sp. JJ1474. Next base: position 10,848 of record NZ_JBALPC010000085.1, read on the forward strand.
GGAAAGAAGAAAGAGGGAGAAAGAGCAACGACTGTCAGAAGGAATTCAATTATCAGCCAGCGTAGAAGAAGAATTAATCGAATTAGGCACTAAGTTTAACGTAAGGTTTCCAACACCTATAGCCCTAGAAAATACTCAATAGTCTAAGGAAGGCTGTGTGATTAGTGATTAAATCAGAACAGCCTTTTATTTTATTTAGGGGAGGCGGTGTTGAGTGAATGCTGTACACTTTCTAAATGGTCTTTCATTAATTGTTGTGCGACCGTAGTATTTTTTTGTTTTATTGCTTGTAGTATTTTTGAATGTTCCTGAACAGATTGATTGACGCGGCCAGGGATTTGAATGGATTTATTACGAGACTCTGATAGTAAATCAATTAAAAAATTCATGATTCGAATGAGTACTTCATTTTTTGAATTGTTAGCTAATGTTATATGAAATTTATGATCTAATTCGGCAAGGCGTTTATAATCAATTTCGCCAGTTAATATTTCATTTGCTTCATTAACAATTTGTTCTAATTCATTAAATTGATCATCACTAGAATTTTCAATAGCCCATTTTACAGTCCATTCTTCAAGAATTTTTCGAACAGCAAAAAAGTCTTTGATATGATCAGATGAGACAAAAAAAGCTTCAGTCATCTTTTGAATTTGATGTTCAGGTGAAGCCACAAATACCCCTATTCCATGTTTAACAGTGAGATAGCCATAGGCTTCAAGTATTTTATAAGCTTCCCTTACTGTATTTCTGCTTACAGAAAGCTCAATCCCCATGTCTCTTTCGCCTGGAATTTTATCTCCAACCTTATAAACCCCTGCTTGAATTCTTTTCTTAATACTATCGGCGACTTGTTCAGAAACTCCTTTTCTATTAAGTTGCATCTACATCTCAACCTCCTATCATATTGTTTTGTATTTATATAAAAAATATTTCAATGGCTCAAACATTTTATTAAAACATTATATAAAGAAGTAATTACCTTGAAGAAAAAAATTCATTTTATCGTATTGGATAAGTTGTAAGCGCCTTCAATTGAGCTCAACGTATTGTTTCATTTTATTTTATATGGAAGGGATATTGATCGGGTGACCCAACCAATATTCCTTAATATAATTAAACCATTTTAAAATGAACTAATCAACAAAATTATTAAACTAAAGAAAAGTAATACATTATTGTTGTGTAGTAAAAAAATTTATCAACTACAAATGATGTCAAAACTAAGAAAAGAACGAATTAACTTCTCTTCCATAGGATATTGATTACTTATTTTTACTTGTGGGTTTATATTATATCAAAACATTGGCAAGGTATCCACCGCATCCGCAAGATCACTATACGAGTCTTTCAAATATCTGCTCGTTGTCGCAATGTTGCTATGACCTGCGGGTCTCCTTACCTTTTCAATATTATTATTCAATCGCCTTTAGCATCCATTAACAAAAGTATGCCGGAACATATGGGGTGTTAATCTCTTCTTTGGCAGTCAATAGCCCTCAATCATCGTCCGAATCCTACGGACAGTGAATTTCTTCGATTGAAGGCTATAAAATATAAATGGGGAGTTGCTACATAAAGCTTTTGCTTTGCTATATCTGCCCGATAGATTAGCCAATCTTGGATTTCTGAAGGGAAAAGCGCGGGCTGTTCATTAACCGGTACAAGTCAAAAAAGAGCATCTACTGGCAAAGCAGATACATATATTCCCTAACAGGCTTTATTTATTTCCCCCAATCTGATGATTTTGGTTCGATATAACCATCTATCTCCTGATAGAGTAATATTTTACTGACACCCATCTGAGTTTTTTTCCGAATTGAAATTGATCGAATTATTTCAAGCCCGTATAAACGTGCGATTGACTCTATAGAACCACTTGCCAAGCGATTAAATATAGAGATTGAGCTTGATAGAAAATTAACAGAACGTATACTAAGCTCCGAAAATCTCCCTGATTGGCTAGAAAAACTAAAAACAACCTTTGCTAATATGGAACTGAAATTTGAAGGCGGGGAGTCTAGTCAAGCTGCTACGGAACGAATCGTAGAAGTGGTAGAGGGGATTTTAAGCAGTGAAAAGAAACTACCATCGTTGTTACACATGGCAATATTATTTCCTTACTATTAAAGTATTTTAATAATGATTTCGGTTTCGAGGATTGGAAAAATCTTAGCAATCCTGATGTATTTTTTTGAAAAAAGAAAATAACGAAGTCAGTTTTGTGCGGGTATGGGAGGAAACAAGGTGAGTGTATAGGTTTTGAGATATTGTACTTGAAAGCTAAAGCAACAGCAGCCTTGAATGTAAAGAGAAACCCGCTATCTACGTTCAACGCAAAGTCAAAGTGAAAAGTGTGTTCGATTACAACTAGGCATACGGTCGTAAATTTATAAAACTTAATCTAAGATTGGTATATTAGTA
>NZ_JBALPC010000085.1:13381-13563 GCF_036965225.1 Bacillus sp. JJ1474
GAGTAACTTAAAAGGGACTTTTGTTTAGCTGCCTGAATCAGAATAATAGCTGGAGATATTGTTAAAATATTAGAATGATGGATGGCAAAAAGATTTATTGAACATAAAAAGATTGCGGTTCTCTTATAAGAATCGTGATCTTTTTTATTAATTAATATACTATCGCATCTCTAATATTTCTA
>NZ_JBALPC010000086.1:0-6208 GCF_036965225.1 Bacillus sp. JJ1474
TTGTAATATTGTAAATTAATATATAATTATAAATATTATATAGAATATTCAGTAAAAAGCTAAGCAGTGCACATCATGGCTGGGGCTCTAAGATTGTACTGGATACAGATAATCCTGTGGTTTTACGGCTAAATTCAAAAAATAGGGGGGGATATATAAAAAATCGGAGAAACTATTTAAGTATACTAGGTTCATTGAAATGAATACTGTCCTCTTTTCCATAAAGATATGGGGATTTTTTCTGCCTTTTTTGAAATAGTGATAAATCTTGATTCGGAGAATACTTATGAAAATCTATATAGTGGCGGATGGTGAGGGCATATCCGGGGTAGTGAATTCGGAGGAGATGCACCATTCGGGAAAGTATTATGACCAATTTAGAAAATTAATGACGATGGATGTTAATGCTGCCATTGAAGGTGCTTTTGAAGCCGGTGCTACAGAGGTTGTTGTCAATGATGCTCACTGGTCCATGCTAAATATTCTATATGAAGAACTAGATCCGAGAGCAGAACTAATTAGAGGATCTAATAAAAATTTATGTATGATGGAGCAGGTAGAAGGATTTGATGCGGCTCTTTTTATCGGCTTACATGCGAAAGTTGGTCATTCCCACGGTGTAGCAAACGAAACGATGGTTGGCCCCGAAATGTATGAAACGAGAATGAATGGGGTTCCAGTTGGAGAGTTAGAGATTAACGCAGCGGTTGCAGGCCATTTTGGAGTTCCTGTTATTATGGTTTCGGGGGACGATTGCCTAGCGAAAGAGGCAAAAGAAAGCTTGGGCGATGTAGAGACAGCTATTGTTAAAAAGTCTATTGACCGATGGGCAGCCAGATGTTTGCCAATGGTTAAAGCACATGAAGAAATTCGTTCCAAAGCCTTTACGGCTGTTAAGCGAATAAATGATTTTAAACCATATGAGGTAACGGGGCCAGTCGAAATGGAAATCGAATGGACTTCGACTGCCGAATGTAAAAAAGCAAGCCTTGTTCCCGGTTCCTATATGAAGTCGCCGAGAATTATTGCGTATAAAGGGGACACTTTTTTAGAAGCTTGGAAGGGAATATTTGCGTGCTTACATATTGGGAGCATAGCGTTTGATAAAATTTATGGGTAAAATCGTTTGACGGATAGGGTTAAAAGGCGTTATGGGAAAAGCCTTTTTTAGGGAGGAATCATCATGATTTTATGGAATGAACGTATTGTGCAGCGAGAAGAAGTGAAGATTGATTTTGAAGACCGCGGATACCAATTCGGTGATGGAGTCTATGAAGTAATTCGGGTGTACAGCGGCAAATTTTTTGAAATGGATTTTCATTTGGAGCGCTTAAAGCAGAGCGCTGAAAAAATTGATTTAGCCATCCCTTATAGTTTCATAGATATTAAGAACAAGTTAATCGAGCTTATTCAGATCAACAATATCATAAACGGGACTGTATATGTTCAAGTTACACGAGGAACAGCACCGAGAACCCACCATTTTCCGGACGAATCTACGGCTGTCCTGATCGCTTATACGCAGGAAAGTGAGCGGCCTATAAATAAAACAACGAATGGTATTTCTGCTATTCTAACTGAGGATGTGCGCTGGCTCTGCTGTGACATAAAAAGTCTCAACTTGCTTCCCAATGTTCTTGCAAAACAAAAGGCAAAAAAACTTAAATGTGACGAGGCTCTATTACACCGCGGAGAAATTGTATCAGAGGGAAGCTCAAGCAACGTATTTATTGTTAACGGGAACGTAATCAGCACACACCCAGCCAACAATCTGATATTAAATGGAATTACTAGAAAAGTGGTATTCCAATTAGCTAGAGAGAATCATATTGAAGTTAGGGAAGAACCATTTACAATTGATAAAATGCTCAGCTCCGATGAAATCTTTATTACCAGTACTACCTTTGAAATATCGCCGGTCATTAAGATTAATGATACAAAAATAGGAAATGGCATTCCCGGTATTGTGACACAGACACTGCAAAAGGCATTTGATGAGCGCATTTGAGGTAGTATTTCGGTGGAATGTTTGGTAATAAGAAGCGGCTACTTACAATACAGTAGCTGCTTTTTTTTATTTGTAAAAAAGAAGGGGATTGGGAAATTGGCTGACAAGTGGGTAGAATTGGCTGACAAAGTGCTCAATTTGGCCGAGAAACGATTTAAATTGGCTGACAACGTACCCGATCTGGCTGATAAACGAGTTAAAATAGACTATCACAGATTTAAGTTAAAAAAATATAGTTTTTTTAAAAAAAACTAAAAATGTGTTTACAATTTTCAAAATATTTATTATTCTAAATAAAAAGAATAATATAATCCTTTTTATTTTCAAAATGAATGTTTATATCCTTTTTTTGAATGGAGCAATTTAAATGAGCATTGAGAATTTATTAAAAGAAAAATACCCAACATTGTCAAAGGGACAAAAAAAAGTGGCAGATTTATTACTAAAAGATGTAGTTAGTTTTAGTATGTCCACAGCTTCCCAAATTGCAAAACAAGCTGAGGTTAGTGAAACAACAGTAATTCGATTATCTTATGCTTTGGACTTTGAAACTTTTTCGCAAATGCAAAAGTTTATACAAAAGGACTATTTATTTAAGAAGGATCAGTTGGAAAATTTATCAACCGAAGAGTCAAATAACAATCTAGATTTCATCGATAGTTCGATAGAAAAAGAAATTGAGATACTTAGAACCTTAAGAAATAAATTAGATATAAATCACTATTGGCATGCAATTGATGAAATTATGGCTGCCGACGAAGTATACATAGTAGGGTTTAGGGCTTCTTATGCTGCAGCTTATTGGTTGTACTTAAAGTTAAAAATGCTGAGAAAAGATGTGAATTTAATTTCCTCTGAAACTAGTTATCCTGAAGATTTATTAATTGAAACTAATAAGAAAACATTGTATATCTTTATTTCTTTCCCAAGATACAGTGCTCGGAGTTTAGAAATTGCCAAAACAGTAAAGGAACAGGGAACAAAATTAATAACAATTACCGATCATCTATTATCACCAATATCTCAAATCTCTGATGTAAGCTTCACAACTCAAATAAATACTAATTCGGAAAACTTTATCCCTATTAGTTCTATCTTGAGTTTACTAAATATTATTACTACCGGAATCGAAATGAAGTATGAAAGGGAAGTGATGGAGAGAGTACGAAAAATTCAAAACAAGTACAAAGAATCAGATTACTTTATTGAATGAAGAATGAGAGAAAAAATGAGAAATGGGGAGGTAATCCTTTAGAAAATTTCCTGAATCGAATAACCATTTTTAAGTGCTGGTCATGTTTATATTAATCTTACAAAATATAAACATTAAAGTTAAATGATGAAAGAAGTCAAGGAATTCGTGAAAGCGATTTCAGCCAAGATCTACAGTTGAAGTTAGTCGTCTTCCAAAGGATGTATTAGTTTAAATTGAGGCAATAGCTGCCTATAGTACTCAATAATTTATAGAATTCTAATAAATTTAATTTTATGGAACAGGGGGCTTGGTTTAGTTGAAGAAAAGAAAATTATTTGCGACAGGTTTAATATTTTTGCTATCGATATTTTTATTAATAGGTTGTGCGCCTAATAATACATCAAACTCAAACACTAACACTGACACTAAACAAAATGAAGAGAATACAAATTCTTCGGGAGGAACAATAAAATTAGCTTGGAATTCACAGCCACCTACTCTTGACACTCATACAACAAATACAAACGTAGTACGTGATATTGCAAGACAAATATTCGAAAACTTAATAACTTTTGATGAAAATTATGAACTTGCTCCTATGTTAGCAGAGTCATTTGAAGAAAGTGAAGACCGTAAAACAATAACGTTTAAATTAAGAAAAGGTGTATTATTCCATAACGGTAAAGAATTGAAAGCTGAAGATGTTGTTGCATCGATGACAAAATGGCAGCAAAACGGAACAGCTAAAACGGAACTTGGTAACTCAACATGGGAAGCAATTGACGATTATACAGTTACTTTAAATGTTGAGAAACCTTCAATTTCTGTATTGTACAGACTAGCTGATGTTACTCAAACAGCTTCTATTATGCCTAAAGAAGTAATTGAAGCAGCTGATGCAACAGGTGTAAAGGAATTCATAGGTACTGGACCTTTTAAATTAGAAGAGTGGAAACACGACTCGTATATTAAATTAGCTAAATTTGAAGGTTATAAGCCATTAGATGCTCCAACAAGTGGTTTAGGCGGTAAAAAAGAAGCTTTGGTTGATGAAATCTATATCTACTTTGTGTCTGACATTTCTACTCGAGTAAACGGGGTTATAAGTGGTGAATATGATTATGCTTTTGAATTACCTTTTGACAGTATGCAACAACTAAAGAGTTCACCGGAAGTTGTAATTGATATTTGGCCATATGGTTTTGAAACATTAGTTTTTAATAAAAAAGGAATTTTTCAAGACTTAAGACTAAGACAAGCAATAAATCACGCGATAAATAATGAAGAATTATTATCATTAGCATTTACAGATAAAGAGTTCTATCGCCTTGAACCAGCGTATATGCGTCCAGAACAAAAGAATTGGTACACCCAGGCTGGAGAGGAAAATTATAATGTGTATGATGTTGAGAAAGCTAAAGAATTATTAAAGGAAGCTGATTATAAAGGTGAGGAAGTAACAATTCTAACTAGCAGTGATTACAGATACCATTATGATGCTGCGGTTATCACACAACAATCACTAGAGAAAATAGGTATGAACGTTAAACTGGACGTTACAGATTGGGCAACTTTACTTGATCGAAGAAAGGATCCGGAAAAATGGGATATTTTCTTTACACAGTTTACTACTGTTGCTACACCGTTAGCATATCCGTTTTTGGAATCTAAGGTAGAATATCCTGGGTGGACAAATAGCCCTGATATCGACCGATTAATAAATGAAATAAGAAATTCTCCTTCGCAAGAAGAAGCGACAGCCAAGTTTGAAGAATTACAAGCGATTATTTGGAGTGAACTACCAGTAATTAACGTTGGTATGGCAAACTTCATTTCAAGCTATTCCAATAAAGTAAAGGGATATTCTGAATTTATGGGCCCAATTTTCTGGAATACAAGTATTGAGCAATAGAAATATATTAGTTCTAACCAAGTTTAGTACTCCCCTATCAATGTAGGGGAGTACTAAATTACTAGTGAAAGGAGGAGATTATTTGAAGACATATATACTCCAAAGACTCTTATCTCTAATTCCAGTAATGTTCGTAGTTGCAGTTGTCGTATTTTTTATTATTCACTTAACACCAGGAGATCCTGCTGCCGTCATACTTGGACCCGATGCTTCTGTTGAGGAAGTTAATAAATTAAGAGAAGAAATGGGGTTAAATTTACCTATCTATGAACAATTCATTATCTGGATTTCAAAGGTCCTCCAAGGAGACTTAGGTTGGTCAATTTATATGAATAAGCCCGTGTTGCAAGCTTTTTTTGAAAATTTAATACCTACTTTATCATTGGCATTAATGGCTCAAGTCATAGCTATCTTAATTTCTATTCCAGCAGGAATTATTGCAGCAACCAAGCGCGGAACATTTACAGATCAAACGTTTATGATGATTTCTTTACTAGGAATTTCCATCCCTAACTTTCTTTTAGCCCTATTATTAGTTTTATTGTTTGCAGTAAATCTTGCTCTACTCCCTGTAGCTGGATTCCAACCTCTTAGCAACGGATTATGGGTGCATATAAAATACTTAATTTTACCCGCATTTGCACTTGGGGCTATTCAAGCAGCACTAATTGCACGGGTTACACGCTCTTCTATGCTAGATGTCTTAAATGCAAATTACATTAAAACCGCCTATTCAAAAGGGGTCAAAAGAAAAGTTGTTATTTATAAACATGCTTTAAAAAATGCCTTCATTCCTATTCTAACCGTTATCGGTCAAACATTTGGACAATTAATTGCTGGAGCCGTTGTTATCGAAACTGTGTTCAATATCCCAGGAATTGGACAGTTAATTATTAATGCTATTATGAGACGAGATTTTGAAGTGATACAAGGTGCCATACTACTAATAGCTCTTTCCTATGTATTGATTAATTTAATTGTAGATTTATTGTATGGATTTTTTGATCCAAGAGTACGTTTAAGCAAAAAAAGTTGATTTAGAAAGGGGGATGGTTTATGGAGACTAAATCAATATATAGAAATAGTACAATAA